>JAJZRT010000577.1 GCA_021802595.1 Pseudomonadota bacterium | reverse complement strand
GATCGCCCGGCCGAGCGGGTTGACGCCGATCAGTCGCCAGGCGCGGCCGACCGGGGACCGTCTGGCGGCGGGTCGCTGCTGGCCGGCGCAACCGCGGCGCGAACCCGCGGGTGGCACGCCGCAACGACGCGCGCTGGGCCACATGCCCCACCCTTGCCGCGGCTAGGGAAACACCTAGGCAACCCGCCGAGGGCCATCGATACACTGCTGCTGCACTTCTGGAATATTACGCACATCTCACAGGGAGAGGGCGATGAAGAGGAATGCAAGGCTGCTCGTTCGGATGGCCCTCGCGGCTTTCATGGCCTGCGTGGCCTGCGGCGCCCAGGCCGCAGCGGCCAAGGTCATCAAGATCGGCGAGATCGAGGCTGAAACCGGCCCCTATGCGACCTATGGCTGGATGTCCTCGCAGGGCCTGCGCCTGGCGGTGCACGAGGTCAATGCCGCAGGCGGCTTCCGGGTGGCTGGCCAGTTGTACCGACTGCAACTCACCCAGGACGACACCCGGGGCGAGCCCCGCGAAGGGGTGGTGCAGTTCAAGCAGTTGATGCAGGACCACGTGCACTTTGTCTTCGGCCCGTTCCTGTCGAACATCTACCAAGCGATACACCCGATCGCCCTGCAGAACAGCAACAAATTCCTGATGTTTGCCGGAGCTACTGCAGCCCACGCCGACCTCGGCAAGCCGGGCAACGAGTTCCTGCTGCGCACCTTCGCCTGGGATGGCGGAGCCGACGGTTTCGGCAAGGGCATGGTCGACCTGCTCAAGCAGCGCGGCGTGAAGAACGTCGCCATGCTCTACCCCAACGACGCGGTGGGGCGTCTGCTGGGCGGCATCTATGCCAAGCTGTTCCAGCAGGCCGGGATCAAGCTGGAAATCGAGTTGTTCGAGCCGGGAACCAAGGACTTCACCGCTGCGCTGTCCAAACTGGCGCTGGACAAGCCCCAGTACCTGTTCCCCGGATACACCGATGGCGTGCTGTACGACGTCGTGCGCCAGGCCACCAACCTCGGGTTGTTCCGCAAATTCTTCATCGTCCGCGGGTCGATCGCCCCGGCGTTGAAGAACAAGGATGCGATCGACGACTACATCGCCTACACCCCCAAGTACTTCGAGCAGGCCGAGAAGACCAGCAAGCCGGTCGCCCGTTTCATCGACGAGTACAAGGCGTATTACCACTCGCCCTTCCCGTACGCGCAGGCCCCGCTGTGCGTGTCGTCGTGCTATGACCAGTTGTACATGCTGATCGATGCGATGAAAAGAGCCGGGACCACCAGCGACCTGCCGGCGATCCGCAAGCAGCTCATCGGCATGCACTACGACGGCCTGTGGCGGATGACCTTCGACCCCAAGGGCGAGGAAGTGTTCGACTACGACATCGTCGAAGTGACCCACGGCGGCCGGATCCATGTGATCGCAAAGCACATGGTGCAATGATCCAGCTCATCGTCGACCAGATCCTCAATGGATTGATCGTCGGCGCCCTGTACGGCATCGGGGCGCTGGCGGTGAGCCTGACCTTCGGCATCACCGGGATTGTCAATTTCGCGCTGGGCGCGTTCATGACCCTGGGCGCGTACTTCACGTGGTTCCTGCGCAGCGGATGCGGCTGGCCCTACCCCTTCGCCGCGCTCGCCGCGGTGGGCGCGGTGGGCGTGGTGGGCCTGCTCACCGACCTCGGGCTGTTCCGCTTCACCCGCAACCACCTGGTCAACGGCCTGCTGGTGTCGATAGGCCTGATCTCGGTGTGCGAGGGCGCTCTGCTGTTCGTCTGGACCTCCGCGCCGCGAGAGATGGGCGCCGTGTTCCCGGGCTCCTGGCATTTCCTGGGGGCGCAGGTTCCCAAGGAAAACCTCCTGGTTTTCGTCGCGCTGCTGGTCATCATCCTGGGCAGCTACCTGCTGTTCACCAGGACGTGGCTGGGCAAGGCGGCCTTCGCCTTTTCGCAGAACCCCGAGGCGGCCGTGCTGATGGGCGTGCCCACGTCCTTCCTCCAGTCCGCGGTCGTGGTCTACAGCACCATGCTCGCCGCCGCCGCGGGGGCTCTCTACATGGTGATGTACTCCATCGAGCCGGCCATGGGGACGAGCTATGTGCTCAAGGCCGTCGAGGGGGCGATCATCGCAGGCATCGGCAGCACCGCCGGCGCGCTGCTCGGGGGCGTGATGATCGGCGTGACCGAGGGGGTCGCCTCGCTGTTCCTCCCGCTGGCGCTGCATGACGCCTACGGCCTCGTGCTGCTGGTGCTGGTGCTGATGTTCCGGCCCAGCGGCCTGTTCGCAAGCGCGGGCCCGGCGCGCGTGCACGCGGGGGCGGGCGTTCGCGCGGGCCTGTTCGAGCGCATGCGCGGCTGGGCGGTGTCGCGGCGCTGGCGCAAGGGCCTGGGCGCCTGCGCGCTTTCGGCCGCGCTCGTCCTGCCGCTGGTGGCCCATGGCGATGCGGTCCGCACGATCTGCATCTATGCGATGCTCCTGTCGGGGCTGGCGGTCAGCTACAACCTGATCTTCGGCGCCACGGGGCAGCTTTCGCTGTTCCACAGCGCGTCGTTCGGGCTGGCGGCCTATGTGCCGGCCATCCTGACGATGGGCCATGGCTGGAACTTCTGGATGACCCTGGTGCCGGCCGTCGCGCTGGTCAGCGTGATCGCGTTGCTGGTCGGCATGCTGTGCTTCGGGTTCAAGCTCCGCGCCTTCTACTTCACCGTGGCCACGATGGCCGCGGCCGAGTTGCTGCGCCTGCTGGTCGTCAACTGGTACGACCTCACCCAGGGCGCGATGGGGATGACCACGGTGATCACCCCGGGCCTGCCCGGGCTGGCGATCGAAGGCTCGGTCGCCTGGTACTACGCGGCGCTGGCCCTGCTGCTGGTCGTGGTCGCGGTCTGCCGCAAGGTGCTGGCCTCAGGCGCCGGCCGGTGCCTGCAGGCGATCCGGCTCAACGAGCAACTGGCACAGAGCCTGGGAGTCAACACCTTCGCCTACAAGTTGCTGGCATTCGTCGTCGCATCCGCGCTGGCGGCCGTCGTGGGCTCCTTCTACGCGGCCTACTCGGGCTTCGTCGATCCCGGATACATGTCCATCGCGAGGTCGCTGGACATCATCGCGATGGTGCTGCTGGGCGGGGTCGGCACTCTGTTCGGCCCGATCATCGGGGCCTTCGTGCTGACGTCCCTGCCCTTCCTGATCCACATCGACGCCGACTTGAGGGTCATGCTCTACGGGGCGATCCTGGTGGCCATCATCGTGCTGATGCCCCAAGGTGTGCTGGGCTTCGTCCGTGGGGGGCGGGATGCTGTTTGAGGCCTGCGAGGTCACCAAGCATTTCGGCGGACTGGTGGCGGTCCATTCGCTGTCCTTCGGTGTTCGCCAGGGGGAGATCCTGGGAATCTTCGGCAGCAATGGGTCGGGAAAGACCACGACGCTGAACCTGGCCGCGGGCATGATCGCACCCACCCGAGGCGTATTCCGCTGGAAGGGGGACGACGTCACCGGGCGCAAGCCGCACCAGATCGCCCGCCTGGGTATTGTCAAGACCTTCCAGAATCCCCAGCTCTTTCCCGAGCTCAGCGTGCGCGGGCATCTGCGGATTGCCGGGCACCTGCGCAACCAGCGCCTGCGCAGCGCCGGCGGCTGGACGCGGCGGCTGCTCGGCACCGGAGCAAGGGCGGACGACGAGGCTCGCAGCATCGCCAAGGTGCTCGACTGGTGCCGACTGGCCGAGGTGGCCGACCTGCCGGCGATGGCGCT
>JAJZRT010000576.1 GCA_021802595.1 Pseudomonadota bacterium | reverse complement strand
GTAATACAGCACGAACTCGCCCTGCCCCAGACCACGGCGCACGCGCTCGATGGTCTCGTGCTGGTTCTGCACCGCCATGTCATGCGCCACGTCGAACAGGTGATAGCGGTTCTTGCCGGCCTGCTTGGCCTGATACATGGCCTGATCGGCATGGCGCAGCAACAGGTCGGGGTCGGCGCCGTCCTGCGGATACAACGTCACGCCGATACTGGCCGAGACTTGCAGGTGCAGACCATCTACCTCCACCGGCGCGGAAGCGGCCGCAAGCAATCGTTCCAGCACCACGATGTGATCGTTCTGCTGCCCCAGCCCGACCAGGATGGCGACGAACTCGTCGCCGCCGATGCGCGCCAGCGTGTCTTCCTCGCGCATCGCATCGCGCATGCGGCGTGCCAGCGCGATGAGCAGACGGTCGCCCACGCCGTGACCGTAGCGGTCGTTCACGTCCTTGAAACCATCCAGGTCGAGATAGGCCACCGCCAGCGATTCGCCGTGGCGCTGGCAATGCACGATGGCACGTTGCAGGCGTTCGGATTTCAGCACGCGATTGGGCAGGCCGGTGAGCACGTCGTAATGCGCGATGTGCTCCAGCTGCTGCTCGTGCTGCTTCATCTGGGTGATATCGGAGAACAGCGTGACGTAGTTCTGCGCCTCGCCCTGTGCGTCGCGCACCAGGCTGACGGTCTGCATCTCGGCATAGCGTTCGCCGTTGCTGCGCCGCTTCCACACTTCGCCGCTCCAGTAACCGCGCAATTCCAGTTCGCGCTGGCGCACGGCAAGGAAATCTGCGTCATGCATCTCGCCATCCAGCACCGGCGCCTGGTTTCCCAGCACCTCTTCGCGCGCATAGCCGGTGATCTCGCTGAAGGTCTCGTTCACGTCGACGATGCGCCCTTGCGCGTCGGCGATGATGATGCCTTCGCGCGCATGGGTGAACACGCTGGCGGCCAGCTTGAGCTGGCTCTCCGCGCGCTTCTTGCCGATGGCGATGCCGGCCAGATAGGCGGCATGTGCGATGATCTGCAGATGCGCGGTGTTGGGCGCATGCGCCTGGCCGGGATAGAAGGTGACCACGCCCACCACCCAGCCTTCCGAGGTGCGGATCGGCTCCGCCCAACTGGCGACGATGCCGGCGTGCGCCGCCAGTTCGCGCATGCGCGGCGACCAGACGTTCTCCTGCGTGATATCGGCCACCACCACGCGCTGGCCGTCGAACACCGCCGCCGCACTGGCGCAGCCGATCTCACGCACGGACAGGCCTTCCAGCGCGGCGCTGAACTGCGCCGGCAGATGCGGCGCGCTGCCTACCTGCAGATGCTCGCAGGCCGCATCCAGCAACAGGATGGCGCAGCGCATGTCGGGCAACTGTCGCTCCGCGCCCAGCGCGATGGTCTGCAACACCTGCGGCAACGGTGCGCCATCGGCCAGCTGTTCCAGTACTTGCGTACGGATATGTTCGCGCGTCTCCATGCGTCTGCGCTCGGTGACGTCCACGCCGATGCCGATGAGACCGACCACCTGCCCTGTCACATCGCGCAGCTTGCTCTTGGTCACTTCCAGTTCATGCATCTCGCCGTCGGTGAAGCGCAACAGTTCATAGGAGATATGCACGCCGTCCTGGGCCAGGCATGCGCGATCCGAACTCAGACACTTGGCGGCATCCTCCTCGCCCAGCAAATCGGGCAGGTGAGTGGTCTCCAGGAAACGTTGCTCGGGGATGCCCACCGCGTTGCAGAAGGTGTTGTTGACGAACTGGTAACGTCCGTTGACATCCACCATCCAGATGCCGACCGGCGCATGGTCGAGGATGGCATGCAGCTTGGCTTCGGCCTGCTGCGTCTCGCGCATCTTGTCGTTGAGCTGTTGCGCCATGCCGCTGAAGCTGCGCGCCAGGTCGCCCAGTTCGTCGTCACGCATCACCGGCAGGCCGGACAGTTGCTTGCCCTGCCCGTAATCGCGCACGATCTGCGCCATGTGGTCGATGGGCTTGGCCAGCAGCCGCGCCAACAACAGGGCGACCAGCGTCGCCAGCGCGATGAACAACAGCGTGAGCTGGATCACCGTCCAGCCCAGCGCGTTGCTCTGCGCCAGCACCTTCTCCAACGGCGTATACAGACCGAGCAGCACGAAACGGTGCTCACCCTCCGCGCCGAACGGCACGCGCAGGAAGGCGGCCAGCGAGGATGCGCCGAACAACTTGTCGTCGGCGATCTCGAACACCAGCTGCGACCGTCTTTCTTCCAGCGCATCGCGCAGCACCGGCAGATCGTCCTGGATCAGGAAACGCCGCCCCTGGTTGAAACCGAAGGCGCGGGTGATATCGGGATGGATCAGATAGTCGCCGTAACGGTTGGCGAGCAGGACGTGCAGGTCGGGCGGCAGATCGGCGCGCAGGTTGTCGAACAGGTCGGCCATGTCCACGTCGATGACCACGATGCCCAGCGCGGCACCGCCCGCTGCATACACCGGCGCGGCGATGCGGATGGTCGGTTTGCCGAAACCGTGATGCGCGCCCTGTTCCTGGTTGAGGGTGATCGGCGACACGTGGATCTGGCCACGCGGCAGGCGCAGGGTCTCGAAGAAATACGGGAAGTGCGCTTTCTCCTGCAACGCTGCACCCTGCACCATCTCATAGGCATCGGCACCGTCCAGCCGGTCGATGCGCACCAGTTCGCGGCCGTGATCGGCGACGCCGATCAGGCGCACCTGGGAATATTCCTGGTGGGTGGCCAACAGGCCGGCGAACACGTCGGCCAGCTCGGCGCGCGGTGCAGAGGACGCGTGCGGTTGTTGCGCCATGCGGCGCACCAGCGCCAGCGAGGACAGGAAATAGACGTCGCGCGAGACGCCCTCCACCGAGCCGCCGAAGCGCTGCGCCAGCACCTGGGTGGTGGTCAGCAGCTTCTCCTGCGCGGCGACCAGCAACTGCACCCGGCTGCGGTCATACACGTAGTAACCGGCGAGCGCGGTGGACAACGCGCCCAGCAACGCCAGCCAGAAACCCAGTTTGAGACCCAGACTCAGGCGCATGCGTCAGAACCCCTCCGGCGTCTCGCCGGACAACACCCGGTCCCACAGCGCCTTGCGCGCCGCCGCATCCTCCAGCGGTTGCAGCCAGAGGATGCGCGCATCGGGCCGACTGTCCGGGAACGGTGTCACCGTGTTGGCCCGTCCGTGCACGCGCGTCAGGCGTTCGCTCACTTGCGGCTCCAGCGTGTAATCGACCCAGCGCAGCGCCAGCGCGGCGTCGCGCACGTCATGCGACACCGCCCAGCAATCCAGCCAGGCCAGCGCGCCTTCGCGCGGGATGACGTAGCCGATGTCCATGCCGGCGTCGCGCAAGGCCTTCACCTGCTGCGTACCGAAATTGGCGAACACCAGCGCCACGTCATAACGCCGCATCCAGTCCACCACTTCTTCCGTGGTGGCATAGAAGGTGAGCACGTTGCGTCGCAACTGCACCAGTTCGCGCGCCGCGCGGCGCATCTCGGACGGCGACAGCTGGAAGGGATCGTGCAGCCCCAGCTTGAGCGCGGCCAGCGAGAAGTTGTGGTTGCTGGTGTTGAACGCCAGCACGCGCCCCTGATATTGCGGCGACCACAGCGCCGCGATGGAGTGCGGCGGCTGCGGCACCAGCTTGCGGTTGTAGATCAGCCCCATCTCGGAATAGGTATAGGGCACGGCATAGGTCTTGCCGTCATGCACCAGGCCGCCGATGGCCGACAGGTCGCGGAAGCGCGGCAGCTGCCGTGCA
>JAJZRT010000575.1 GCA_021802595.1 Pseudomonadota bacterium | reverse complement strand
CGTCGGCTCATCGCGACAGACTCAGTGCCGGCGCCGTCCGCCGATCAGTTGCGCGATCGCGAAGAAGAGCGAGTTGTCGAACGAATGGGGGGCGTCGATGCTCAGCTGGCTGCGGTAGAAGGGGCTCAGGTCCTGCCCAATGCCGAGGCCCAGGATCTCGACCGCGCCTTGTCGTTCGCGCCGCGCCAGCACTTCCCCCAGGTGCTTGTCCAGATAGAGGGCGTCGTTGGCGAGCGCCGTGGCCCGATCCATAGGGCAGCCATCGGAGATCACGATCAGGATGCGCCGGGGTTCGCTGCGGGCGATCATGCGCTCGCAGGCCCAATCCACCGCCTCGCCATCGATGCCCTCGCGGAACAGCTCGGCTTTGAGCAGCGCGGCGATATCGGTTCGGGCCCGCCGCCAGCCGCGGTCGGCGCTCTTGAACACCAGGTGGCAGACTTCGTTGAGTCGTCCCGGGTCGCGCGGCCGGCCCCGATCCAGCCACTCGCGCTGGGCGCGGCCACCGTTCCAGGCGCCGGTGGTGAAGCCAAGCAGCTCGGTGCTGACGCCGACCAGTTCAAGCGCACGGATCAGGATGTCGATCAGCATCGCGACCGGCTCGATGGAGGCTTTCATCGAGCCCGAGCAATCCACCAGAAAACTGATCAGGCAGTCGGACGCGGGCTGGTGTCGCTCCCGGCGGAACAGGCGGCGCTCGGACGGCGAGCTGATCAGTTGGGCCAGACGACGGCCATCCACTTGCCCTTCCTCCTCGCCGAACAGCCAACCGTCGCGGCGGGGTTCTGCAAGCAGGGCGCCGAGCGTGCGCGCGAGCCGCACGATGTTGATCCCCTGGCCGGCGATGCGGCGGTCGAGGCGTTCGCGGTATTCCCGCAGCAGGGCCTTGCGCACCAGGGCGGCGGCGGCCATTTCGCTGTCGAAGCGGGTGGTATAGACGCGGTAGCCGCGCCCGGCTGCGGCCAACGTCTTGTCCTCTCCCAGGCTCGCCGCGGCGCCGTCGCCGCCCCCGGCTTGATCGAAGTCCGGCAGCAGCGACAGCGCCGCCAGTTCCTCTTCCCGGCGCGGCTCAGCGATTTCGCCGGCAGATCCGCCGGCGCTGGCCAAACGCAGCGTGGCGCCGACAATGCGCGCGATTTCCAGCGCATGGGGCAAGAATGCCGCTTGATCGTGGCGATGGCGCCGGATCCCGGCCAGCGGCGCGCCCAGCAGGGGTGCGATGGCGGCCCGCGTCGCTTCGATGACGCCTTCCGTGTCTTCGAGCACCGGCCGTGCGTTCAGGCGCGACCAGCAGATCTGCGTCACCGTGAATAGCAGCAGGCCGAGCTGGCTGTCGGTCATGCCCTTGCGGTGGAGCGCCCGCGACCAGGCCTCGAAGCGCTGGCGCAGGTTGGCCGCCATGCCCGGCATGACGGCGGGCACCAGCGCCTCCACGCGCAATTGTTCGAGCAACTCGAAGATCGAGCGCTCGACCGGTTCGGCCGGACGGTGGCTGCGGTGCAGCGCGGCATCCGAGTGCAGCAGGCGCAGGGCCATGCCATCGGCGGCGGCGCGAAAGTCCGCGAAATGGTCGCGTTCGGGATCGAGGCGCAGGTGCGGCGCCGGCAGCGGCAAGGGCTGCGTGCCGCGGTGCAAGCGTTGCCCGCGGTAGTGCAGTTCGGCGTCGCCGGTCAGCGCGCGCAGGGTGGCGGCGCACAATTCCTCGATCTGCCACTTGGCCTGTTTCAGCCGGCCGACGGTCATCGCCGCGCCGTCTCGCTCATCCAGGATTCATCCAGTTCCGCGCCGAAGCAGCGCTGGTAGTACTCGGCCACGATGGCGCGCTCGGTCTCGTCGCACTTGTTGAGGAAGGACAGGCGGAAGGCCAGCGCCGGGTCGCGGAAGATTTCGCAGTTCTCGGCCCAGGTGATCACCGTGCGCGGCGACATCAGGGTGGACAGGTCGCCGGCGCTGAAGCCCTTGCGGGTCATTTCGGCCACCGCCACCATCGCGGCGACCAGCTTGCGACCCGGTTCGGTGTCCTTGGCCGGCACGCGCGCCAGCACGATCGCCACTTCCTCCTCCCGGGCCAGATAGTTGAGCGTGGCGACGATGTTCCAGCGGTCGACTTGGGCCTGGTTGAGCACCTGGGTGCCGTGGTACAAGCCCGACAGATTGCCCAGTCCCACCGTGTTCGACGTGGCGAAGAGACGAAAGCAGGGGTGCGGCCGGATCACCCGGTTCTGGTCGAGCAGGGTGAATTTGCCGTCGCGTTCCAGGATGCGCTGGATCACGAACATCACGTCCGGGCGGCCGGCGTCGTACTCGTCGAAGATCATCGCCATCGGCCGCTGCAGCGCCCAGGGCACGATGCCCTCCTGGAACTCGGTGAGCTGCAGGCCGTCGCGGACCACGATGGCGTCTTTGCCCACGAGATCGAGGCGGCTGATGTGGCCATCGAGGTTGATCCGCACGCAGGGCCAGTTCAGCCGCGCCGCCACCTGTTCGATATGGGTCGATTTGCCGGTGCCGTGCAGACCCTGCACCATCACGCGACGATTCCAGGTGAAGCCGGCGAGAATCGCCAGGGTGACCTCCGGGTTGAAGCGATAGGCCTCATCCACCTCCGGGACATGGTCGTTTCGCGTGCCGAAGGCCGGCACCTTAAGATCGGAGTCTATGCCGAAGGCGTCGCGCACCGAGACCATGTGGTCCAGCCGGATCTGGGCGGCGTCTGTCGACACGGTCACGGGCTCAGCTTCGAGTCGGGCGTGGCCCCGGCCTCGATTTTTGCCAGCGCCTTGGCGGCGCGCTGCAGCGCCGGCAGCAGTTTCAGCGCCTGGTCGTGCGAAAGACGCATCACCGGCGCCTGGATGGCGATGCCGGTGTTCGAGCGTCCGCCGGGCCCGGGCACGAGCACCGCCAAGCAGATCAGTCCCGGCAGGAATTCCTCGTCGTCGAGCGCATAGCCGTCGTGCTTGATGCGCGCGATCTCGCGCTCTAGCGCAGCCTGGTCGGTGATCGTGCGTTCGGTGTACTTTTCCAGCGGCACGTGTTCGAGCAGCCGTCGGCGCTGGCTCGGGGTCATCTGTGCGAGAAACAGCTTGCCGCTGGCCGAGCAGTGGGCCGGAACCTTGGAGCCCGGATGCAGGTAGAAGCGCAGCGGCGCCGGCGTCTCCACCCGGTCGAGGTACAGCACCTCGCCGCCCGACAGCGCGGTGATGTTGCAACTCTCCCCGACCTGGTCGACCAGCCGGCGCAGCACCGCGTGACGCGCCCCATGCACCGTGTTGTTGAGCAGCAGTTGCTCGGCCATCTGCCGCAAGCGCATCCCGGTACTGTAGTGGCGCCCGTCGCCGTCGCGCTGCAGTATCCCCGCGCTCTCCAGTTGCTGCAGCATGCGATGGAGGGTCGGCTTGGGCAGTCCGGTCTCTTCCACCAGGCTTTGCAGGGAGAACAACTGGTCCTTCTCGGCAATCACTTCCAGCAACGCGAACAGACGCAGCGTCGGGGTGTCTCCATCGACGCGGGCAAGCTCCCGCTTCTGTGAGGTCTTGTTCATGGCGATCCCATTATAGTTAAATTTCTTTTTCCGGTACGAAATGTATCATTTTCAGAAAAATATATTGACGTCCCGCACAAGCTGATTTAAAGTTCGATGAAATTTCACTTACTGGTACGGATTGTACCGGTTCATTGAACTTCAACCTCAGCAGGAGACAGCCCATCATGAACGATCAAGCCCCCAAGCGCACGGTGCCCACCGGCCCGACCAAGATGACCCCTT
>JAJZRT010000574.1 GCA_021802595.1 Pseudomonadota bacterium | reverse complement strand
ACACCGCGGTAAACGACGTGTAGTCGCGGCGCAGGTCGTCGATCAGGTGGCCGACGGCGAACAGCACCACCTCCTCGTTGAGCTTGCGCACCCGCTCGATCCGTTCGCGCCGCCACTGATGGACCTCGCGGATGACCGCTTCCAGCCGCTCCTGCAGGCCGGCGATCGCCTGCTCGATGCGCGCCTTCTCTTCCGCCGGCAGCTTGTCGAAGTCGTCGGGGCTCATCACCTCGTTGTCCCTCGCCGGCGCAAACGAGAAGCCGTTCGGCGTGCGCAACAAGACGATGCCCTGCCGGTTGGCCTCGTCGCCCACCTCGCCGAACGCGTGCGTCTGGCGCTCGCCGTATTCCTCGTCGATCTGGTTCAGGCGGCGGCGATATTCCTCGCCCTCGAACACGGCCGGAATCGTGTCCTTCAGTTCCGCCACCAGTTGCTGCATGTCGGCGTGGAAGCGCGTGCCCATGCCCGCCGGCAGTCGAATGACGCGCGGCTTGTGCGGCTGGACGAAGTTGTGGACGTAGCACCAGTCGGCCGGCTTGGCCTCTCCCCCCACGCGCTGGTCGAGCAGCTGGCGGATCAGGGTGCGCTTGCCGCTGCCGGGCGGCCCCATGACGTAGAGGTTGTAGCCCGCATGGCGCATGCCGATGCCGAAGCGCGCAGCATCGATGGCGCGCATCTGGCCGATGCCCTCGGTCAGATCGTCAAGTTCGGCGGTGGTCGTGAACGTGAAGCGCTCGGTATCGCAGGCGCGATACAGGCGGTCCGGAGCAAGCGGCTGGATGGGCGTCATGTTTTCAATTTAGTCATTGCGGGAAGTAATGCACTGCGGTCGACTTCGGCTGCGAGTTCGCGCAGCGCAGGGGAAATCTCCACCCGATAGTCGAATTCCTCCAGGCGGCGCAGCGGCTCCGGCAGCCGGGCAAGGTTTGCCGTGGCGTGGCGACGCACCGCTGCCATGCCTGGCGCCCCGGCCAGGCGGCGGCCGTTCTTCATCACCGGCATCAGCAGCGGCTCGCCCGCTTGCGGATCGCTTTCCAGCGTGACGACGTCCCGGACCATGCGGCCGTCGGCGTCGAGGTGGCGGTACACCTGCTTGCGTCCGGGCCAGGTCGCCTTGCCTTCGGAGCGCTTGCGGCGCGCGCGGCCGGCATATTCCTGCAGCTTGTAGGCGCAATCGAGGAAAGGCTGGTCGCTCGAGGTATCCATGCGGGTGCCGACGCCGAAGCCGTCCACCGGCGCGCCGGCGGCGAGCATGTCGCGCAGCGTGTATTCGTCGAGATCGCCGCTGGCGAAGATGATGACGTGATCGAGCCCGCCGGCGTCGAGGATGGCCCGCACCCGGCGGGCATGCTCGGCGAGGTCGCCGGAATCGATGCGTACCCCCTTGATGCGAACGCCGGCGCACGCCAGCTTCGGGGCCAGCGCCACCACCTTGTGCGCCGCCGCCTCGGTGTCCCAGGTGTCGATCAGCAGCACCACGTTTTCGGGCTGCGCATGGGCGAAATGCTCGAAGGCCAGCGCCTCGTCGTCGTGCGCCTGGATGAAGGAATGCGCCATGGTGCCGTATAACGGAATGCCGAACCGCCGGCCGGCGAGCACCGTCGAGGTGCCGGAAAAACCGGCGATGTAGCTGGCGCGCGCCGCCAGCAGCCCCGCCTCCGCCCCGTGCGCGCGGCGCAGCCCGAAATCCACCAGCAGCTTGTCCGGCGCCATCAGCACCGAACGCGCGGCCTTGGAGGTGATCAGGGTTTGAAGGTGCAGCAGGTTGATCAGCCGCGTTTCCACCAGCTGCGCCTGCGCGATCGGCGCGGTCACGCGCAGGATCGGCTCGTTGGGGAAGAACACCGTGCCTTCGGGCATGGCATGGACGTCGCCGGTGAAGCGCAAGGTTTCCAGCGACGCGAGGAAGGCCGGACTGAAGCGGCCGGTCGACGCCAGCCATTCCAGTTCCTCGGGGGCGAAGCAGAGCTGCTCGAGAAATTCCAGCGCTTGATCGAGTCCCGCCGCCATCAGAAAACCGCGCCCCGGGCGCAGCCGGCGCACGAAGAACTCGAACACGGCAGTCTCCGCCATGCCGGCGTCGTGATAACCCTGCAGCATGGTGAGCTGATACAGATCAGTGAGCAGGACGCTGGCTGCGGAATTCATGCAGCCCGGCCGCTCAGCGTGATTCGTCGCGCGCCGAGGCTCGTCATCTCTGCCTCGGCACGCTGCCCGTCGCCGGGCTGAACGTCCACCGCGCGGATCGCGTCGACCAGCACGAACACCTCGTAACCGAGATGTCGTGCATCCCGCACCGTGTTGAGCACGCAGTAGTCGGTGGCCAGCCCGCCGATGAACAGCCGGCGAATGCCGGCTGCGCGCAAGCGGCCATTCAGATCGGTGCCCTGAAAGCTGGAATAGGCCTCCTGACCCACCAGGGTCGCCTTGGAGATCACCGTGGTGTCGGGCGGCAGCGCAAGCGTTGTCGCAAATTCAGCACCCTGCGTGCCTGCCACGCAGTGGACCGGCCACGGCCCGCCCTGCCCGTGAAACGAGCAATGCTGCGGAGGATGCCAGTCGCGCGTCGCATAGACGGGCAGTCCGTGCGCCACGAATTCGCCGATATAGCGATTGAGTATCGGCACCACTTCGCCGCCGCCGGCCACCGCCAGACTGCCTCCGGGGAGGAAATCGTTCTGGATGTCCGTCACCAGCAGCATGTCGCCCGGCTGCACGTGCCAGCGCTCGGGATCCGGAATGTCGGCCGTAGGGTTCATGGAGGCATGCTCCGTGGGACGATGCAGGGGATACGTGGCTCAAGGCGGGCTAATGCAGTTCCTCGTCCTGATCGTGGTGAAAGACCAGCTCACCCAGTTCGACCTTGACGGGCTCGCCCTGCGGCTTTTCATGCACATCCACGGCCTGAAACAGCCACTGACCATCCTCCATCCAGCAGTAGCCGAACTGCTCCCGATAAAAGCATTCCTTGGGTTGCATGGTTTTTGCCTCTCTTGTGGGCCGGTGCCTGTTTCAAGTCTGGCATATTATTCAAACGATACCAGCGTCTTCAGACGCGAGGAGACGGTCAATGACCCTCGATGATCCCTGCCTGTTCGCCCTTCACGCCAGCCGCGCCTATGGCGAACGGGTAGCTGCGGCGCTGGGGCGGGTACTCTGCAGCCACGAGGAACGCGAATTCGAGGACGGCGAGCACAAGGCGCGTCCGCTGGAAAACGTGCGCGGCCGGGACGTCTACGTGATCCACTCGCTCTACGGCGAGCCGGGCATCAGCGCCAACGACAAGCTGGTCCGCCTGCTGTTCTTCATTGGCGCGCTGAAGGACGCCTCGGCCGCGCGGGTCACCGCCGTCTGTCCCTACCTCGCCTATTCCCGCAAGGACCGCCGCACCAAGCCGCGCGACCCGGTCAGCAGCCGCTATGTCGCGCAACTGTTCGAGGCGGTGGGCACCGACCGGGTGGTGACCCTGGACGTGCACAACCTGGCCGCCTATCAGAATGCCTTCCGCATCCCGGCCGAACACCTGGAAGCCCGCGGCCTGTTCGTCGCCTGGTTCGCGGCTCGGCTGGGGAACGAACCCGTCGTGGTGGTGTCGCCGGACGCCGGCGGCGTCAAGCGTGCGGATGCCTTGCGCGATTCGCTCGCGCGGGCGTTCGGCCGGCCCGTCGGGTCCGCCTTCATGGAAAAGCGCCGCAGCGAAGGCGTGGTGTCCGGCGAGGCCGTGGTCGGCGAGGTCGGCGGCATGACCGCCCTCATCATCGACGACCTCAT
>JAJZRT010000573.1 GCA_021802595.1 Pseudomonadota bacterium | reverse complement strand
GTCACCGAGAAACGCAGCGCCGCCCACAGCACCCCCGGCAACAGGACGAACAGGACGATTTCGGCGGGCCGCAGGGGCTCGGCGTATTCCATCATCACGCGCGTCAGCAGCAGCATGCCGAGCACCAGCACCAGGCCTTCCAGGCGCGCGGTCTTGTTGGTCGGCAGCAGATCCCAGCGCGATGCCGTCAGCAGCAGCGGCGCAATCAGATAGACCCCGAGCAGGTCGCCCAGCCACCACACCCACACCGCGCGCCACGCCGTGCCGACATCCAGGCTACCGAAGGCATGCAGGCTGAACACGCCCGACAGCACGCTGACAGCGCACCCGAGCGGTGCCGCGACCAGCGCGAACTTGGCGACGCTGGAAACATAGTCGAGGGTGCTGCTGAACGGCGGCAGATAACGCGGCAGGTAGCCCATGACAGCCGCCCCCGCCGCCGCGCTCAGGGCAAGACGGACGGCATCTTCCGGCGGCACGATCTGGCCGTAGAGGGCCAGGGCGCCCAGCAGCACCCCCGCCACCCCGGCCATGCCGAACCGCAGGCTGGCCATGGCACCGATACCGGCGGCCAGCCAGACAGCAGCCACCACGTTCGCCACATACCCCGCAATCTTGAGACTGGCCCAGCCTGCCAGCGCATAGGCCAGCGCGGTCAGTCCGACAATCAGCGCAACGCGCCTGACTTCAGCGGGAGCAGGCAGTGCCAGACGGGCCAAGGCGTAAAACCCGCCTACTGCGCTGGGTCGACTTCGGCGCCCACGGCCTCCAGCGCGTCCCTGAGAGTTTCCTCGGACAAGCCGTTGAGTTGTTCGGCCAGCAATTCGGCCGCATCGATGGTGTCCGCCTCGTCGGGCAAACTGTCGGTGTCGAGGTTGGCAACGAATACCGCTGCCGCGCCAGTCACCTGCAGCAACTGGCGGCGCTCGTTCATCAGCATCTCGATTTCATCGCGCAGCAGGCGGATTTCATCTTCTTTCATGGCGTGCAGGGTCATGCGTATCTCCGTGTTTCTTCATCTGGTCAGCCGAACAGGGTCAATACCCCGGTGTAGCCATACAAGCGATTGTAAGAAATCTCTCCATTGGCAAAGAAGCCTACCAGCGGAAAATCGCCCAGGGTGTCGCGAATCAGCCCCAGCTCCCGGTTCGGTGCACCGAACATGTGCTGGCCGCGCCCCAGGCAGGAATAATACACGCCACCCCGGATCGGCGCGGCCAGTTGCGCCTGGACGGCCGCGAGCATCCGTAGCAGGTCCTCCTCGGCGGTTTGCTGATCGCGGCGGCAGAACAGCAGTTCGTCCCCCGGCTCGACATATTCGCCGATCGCCACCAGATGGTTCTGCGGGTCAACGCCGAGAATATTGCGCACCAGATAGTCGCCGGTATCCGAGCCCCGCACCGGCAGGCCGACGAAGATGTAGCCGGCTGCGCGCCGCAGGTCGCGTGCCAGCACTTCGCCGATTTCCTCCTTCATCACATCAAGCGCAGGGCGGTGATCCAGGCTGCCAACGATGTTCCTGTTGGCGGTGGTGATGCGATGGCGCGGTCCCAGCGGCGAGATGCCCTGCGTCAGCCGCGTCGCCAGCCTGACCCGTTCGCTGAACAGCACCCCCGACAGCCCGCCGCTCACCACTCCGTCGCTGATCTGGGCGGTCTCACCACGCGCGCTCGACAGACCGCCGACGACAAACCCGCTCGTCACATGCGCGGAAAGGCTGTCGATCAGCGTCTGCATGTGACTGTTCGCCGGGTCGCCGTGCGCCACGGCGAAATAAGCATTTGCCGGCAGCCCTTCGATGTCCTGCGGCGAACGCAATACCGGCAGCATGCTGAAATCGGCCGGATCGAATTCTCCCAGCATCACGGCCAGCGCGGGCGTTTCCATGTATTCCACACCGGTGGCGCAAACGCCCACGCCCACGCTGCCCGTCCAGTGTGGCACGCCCGTCGCATGCCTGAAGAACGCCAGAATCGCATCGAGTTCGCCAGCAAAGGCATCCGACACATACAGGAACCCCAGCGTCGCCGCCGACGGGATCGTGCCCAGCTGTTTCAGGCAGGCCTGTCCAGCCTGGGACCAGTCGGGATGCGCGGCATGGGCGAACTTGAAGGGTGGGGTCATGTCAGTTGAGCAAGAAATGCATCAGGCGGGCTCGCCGACAGCCCATGCCTCAGTAGCCGGTCCGGCCGCTGCTCGGCAATTCGCCTTCGCCAAAAAAACTCCACAGCAGATGGGCGACCACTTCGGGTGCGATCACGGTGTGCTGATTATGACTCGCCTGCAGCGCCGCGCGCAGTTTCTTGCGCAATTCCGGATCGCCGGTCAGGTCGAAAATGATATCGATTTTCGCGCCCATCGACACCACCTCCATTGCATCCTGGAACACCGGCACCTTGCTGTGGGCAAAGCCGAGCGCAACGGGTGACTCCAGGTTGCGGTGCGCGACGGCGACGATCTCCACGCTGACGCCGTCCTCCTGGATCTTCTCCAGGAAATGCTCGGCAAATTTCTCTCCGACTTCACCCAGCCCCAGCAGGGCAACCTTGACGACATGACTCATGAAATAGCTCCTCGTAATTTGATTTATGACGATCGACAACGCACAACAGTATGCTTATCGGCACGTCGGCCTGCTTCCTTCAGTCGGGGGGCATTGCATGGGAGACGCTGGAAGCATACGGTCCCTGCCCGCGCCTGTCGACAAACGGTATTCCATGTTCAACGCTGACCCGCTAAGCGATACTATCGTCGCTCCCGATTCATTCCGCCCTGTCATGCCCGATTCCGGCCCGCTCTACCCGCCCCTTACCCCCTACGCCAGCGGCATGCTGGAAACGACGCAACCCCATCGCCTCTACTGGGAAACCTCCGGCAATCCCGAGGGCATCCCGGTATTGTTCGTTCACGGCGGCCCCGGCTCCGGCACCTCGCCCGACCAGCGGCGATTTTTCGACCCGGCGCGCTACCGGATCGTCCTGTTCGACCAGCGTGGCAGCGGCCGCTCGACGCCGCACGGCGAGCTTTCCGACAACACCACCCCGCACCTGATCGCCGACATGGAGGCACTCCGGTGCGAACTAGGAATCGAGCGCTGGCTGGTGTTCGGTGGTTCGTGGGGATCGACCCTGGCACTCGCCTACGCCGAGGCCCACCCCGAGCGCTGCAGAGGCCTGGTGCTGCGCGGCATCTTCCTGTGCCGCCCAAGCGAGATCGACTGGTTCCTCTACGGCATCCGCGCCCTGTTCCCCGAGGCGCAGCGGGAGCTGGCCGAACTCATCCCGGAGAACGAGCGCCATGACCTGCTCGCCGCTTACCACCGCCGCCTCGTCGACCCCGACCCGGCCGTGCACCAGCCCGCCGCCTACCGCTGGGCCACCTTCGAGGCGTCGTGCTCGACCCTGCTGCCCAACCCCGAGCTCGTTTCCGCGTTTGGTCGCGACAAGAGAGCCCTGTCGCTGGCGCGCATCGAGGCGCACTACTTCGTCAACCACATCTTCCTGCCCGACAACAGCCTGCTCGCCAACGTCGACCGCATCCGCGCCATTCCGGCGATCATCGTGCAGGGCCGCTACGATGCGGTCTGCCCCATCGTGTCGGCCGACGAACTGGCACGCGCCTGGCCCGAGGCGCGTTATGTGGTCGTGCCCGATGCCGGCCATTCGGCCTTCGAGCCGGGCATCGCAAGCGAACTGGTCGCCGCGTGTGACCGGTTCGCCCGGGACGGGGCATTCGGCTGATGGCGCTGTCACCCTACGTCTTCGACGCCACGGCCGAGAATTTCAACCGGC
>JAJZRT010000572.1 GCA_021802595.1 Pseudomonadota bacterium | reverse complement strand
CGCCGGCGAAGTCGATGGCGACACCTGGTGGCTCGGCAATCGCCGCCTGATGCAGGAGAACGGCGTCGACCTCGCCGAGCTCGACGCCGCTGCGACCGGACAGGAAGCCGCCGGCCGCAGCGTGTCGTGGCTCGCGCGCGCCGGCGACCGCCGCGCCATCGGCCTGCTGGCGTTCGGCGATGCCGTCAAACCGACCGCCGTCGAGGGCGTCGCGAAGCTCAAGGCGCACCGCATCGCCACCGTGATGCTCACCGGCGACAACCGCGGCGCGGCGCAGGCTGCGGCGAACGCGCTCGGCATCGACCGCGTGCTCGCCGAGGTGCTGCCAGCCGACAAGGCGGCGCATGTCGCTGCGCTCAAGGCCGAAGGCACGACGGTGGCGATGGTCGGAGACGGCGTCAACGACGCGCCGGCGCTCGCCGCCGCCGACGTCGGCATCGCGATGAGCAGCGGAAGCGACGTCGCCATGCACACTGCCGGCGTCACGCTGATGCGCGGCGACCCGGCGCTGGTGGCCGACGCCATCGACATCTCGCAACGCACCTACGCCAAGATCCGGCAGAACCTGTTCTGGGCCTTCGTCTACAACGTGGTCGGCATACCGCTCGCGGCGTTCGGCTTCCTGAACCCGGTGATCGCCGGCGCGGCGATGGCGTTCTCCAGCGTCAGCGTGGTGACCAACGCACTCACGCTCAAACGCTGGAAGCCTGCGGGAGACACGCAATGAATATCGGTGAAGCCGCCCGCGCCAGCGGCGTGTCGGCCAAGATGATCCGCCACTACGAAAGCATCGGCCTCGTCCGTGCAGGCAGCCGCACGCTGGCCGGTTACCGCCAGTATCACGAACGCGACGTCCATCTGCTGCGCTTCATCCGCCGCGCGCGCGACCTCGGCTTCCCGCTCGATCAGATCCGGCAGCTGCTGTCGCTGTGGGACGACCCCGACCGTGCCAGCGCCGACGTCAAGCAGCTGGCCGAGGCACACCTCGCCGACCTCGACGCCCGCATCGCGGCGCTGACCGAGATGCGCACGACCCTGCTCAGCCTCGCCGAGGCCTGCCACGGCGACCAGCGGCCCGACTGCCCGATCCTGCAAGGTCTCGCCGCCCCGCCGCGCGCATCCTGAATGCGCCTGCCTAGCGCGGTTGTCCGGCCCAGTCGTACACCACCTCGATCACCACCAGCGCGCGAACCGGACGGCCGTTCTTCTGCGCGGGCACAAAGCGTGCGTCGCGAAACGCCTTGATCGCGGAGTCCTCGAACACGCCGGGCGGGGTCGCACTGACGACCTCGATATCGCTGACACGGCCATCGGCTTCTAGCTTCAACTGCAGGCGCAGCGTGCCGGACACCTTCTGGCGGTCGGCTGCGAGCGGATATTCCGGCCGGATGACGCGCAGGGCGTGCGGCTGCACATCGAGATCGCGCGCGCTGTAATAGGTGAGGTCGACCGAACTGGTGAGTGTCGCCGGAGGCGCCGCAGCCGGTGCTGCCGGTGCTGCCGGTGCTGCCGGCGCCGCCTCTGCGGCAGCGGCGGGGGGGGTGGGCGGCGGGACATCGTGCCGGGGCTCGGCGACGGGCGATGCAGGCGGCGGTGCTGCCGGTTTGGCCGGAGGAGTCGCATCAGGCGCCGCGCTCGCTGCCAGCCGCGTCTCCGGCGCAATCTCCGGCTGCGGGGCAGCGGGCTCGGAAGGCGGTGTTTCCCGGGCGGCTGGCGCCGGCGGTGCGGAGACCAGATGCACTTCGATCACCGGCGCCTCCACGCTGACGCCCGCAGGCGGTGCCACGTGCACCAGCGCGATCGCGGCCGCATGCAGTCCCAGGGAAATCCACAGCGCCGCCAGCGGCCGCCGCAGCCGCGGCGGGATCGACGGCTCTTCGAACGAGGCGCTCATGAGGCCTCCCGCCCTTCAGGGTATCGACGCCCTGGAAGGTATTCATACCCCGGATGGCATGACCATCCGGGGTACTTTTGGACTGCGCGGAAAATCGGGGGCTCGGACCTAGAATAAGAGCCGGAAGAACGACAGGGGAAGACCATGAAAAGACGTGTCATCGCGGCCGCCATCTTAGCATCGGCGCTGGGCGCCCCATCCCTCGCCCAGGCGGTCGAGTTGAGCAAGACCACGATCCGGTCCGCCGACGGCACCGAGGTGCCGGTCGAGGTCGCCACGCCAGCCGGCAAGGGCCCGTTCCCGCCCGTGCTGTTCATCCACGCCAAGCGCGGCTACGAAGGCGACGAGCGCGCCCATGTACGCGAACTCGCCGAGCAGGGCTTCCTTGTCGTCGCCCCCGACTGGCAGAGCGGCCGCTTCATCGAACGCTGGCCGTCGGAACACAACCCCGACACCGAAATGGATGTCGAGGCCGGCCTCGATTACCTGAAGTCACTGCCGACTGCCTGCAAGCAACCGGTCGGCATCGTCGGCCTGTCGCGCGGCCCCTATTACGCGATCCGGCTGGCCGCCCGACGCGGCCCCGACATCGCCGCCATCGTCAGCTACTACGGCCACATGCAGAACCCCAACGCGCCCGAGCCCGACCAGCTGTTCCGCGTCGCGCCCGAGATCATGCAGATCACCACCCCGGTCCTGTATCTCATCGGCGACGCCGACTACGAACTGCGCCGCATGAACGGCGGCCGCGCGTTCTATGCGTTGTGGGAACGCGGGGTGCCGGTCGAATGGCAGGAATATCCGATGGCACGACGTGCGTTCGACTTCCGCCCCGACCAGACGCCGGAAGAGAAGATCGCCGCGCGGCATGCACGCGCCCGGGCGAAAAGCTGGCTGATGAAATGGATGAAGCTGACGCCGGAGATGCGCTGCACATGATGCTCCGCCGGCGCGGTCGCGGCAACGGGCGCCTGCCTCCCGGGAAGGAGGGGGCACCCCTTTTCCGTTCCCGCGAGCCAGGCCGAGGAGAAATACGATGATTTCAGCCCATGTCGTGCCCTGGCTGCTTGCCGGACTCGTCTGGCAGGCCGCCAGCGCAGCCCCGCTCTACAAATGGGTGGATCGTGCGGGGCAGGTGACCTATTCCTCCGTCCCGCCTCCCGCAGGGACCCGGGCGCGGGCCGTCGAGCTGCCGCCGCAGCCCTCCGCCGAAGAAACCCGGCAGGCCGAGGCACGGCTGAAACGGATGCGGGAACAGGCCAGCGAAATGGAAGCCCGCCGCCTCGAGCAGGAAGCCGAGGAAGCCCGGCTGCGCGCGATGCGGCAGCCCCCGCCGGCGCCGATCGTGATCGAAAAGCCGGTGTACGTACCCCAGCCGATCTACTACCCGCCTGTCAGGCTACCCCCGCGGCGACACCACGACAGGTCGCCCCGCCATCGCCCACGCTGAATGCCGGATGGCCGCGCGGCGAAGGCCCGGAGGGCGCCCCGTTTTGAGCCGGTTTTCCCGTTTCATGCACCACAAGCGTTCACCGCAAACCGCATCCGGCACCGCCCGAAATCACATAAGCATTTGATAATAAACCACTCTCCAAGCTGGCACGCCCCCTGCTATATCCAGAATGAGTACCCAAACCGCAAGGCCAGGTTGCTCAGGCAGTCTCCTCCGATTTTGCGGCCTCTCCGGAGGCCGCCTTTTTTTGGGGGCCACCGGACACATGAAGCAGACATGCGCGTACTGATTGTTGAAAACCAGCCCGAGCGGCTGGCCATGCTGGTGCCGGCGCTCGAGGCGGCAGGCTGCGTGGTGACCGCCACGCTGAACTCGGCGCGCAGCCTGGACGTGCAGATCCAGGCGTTGCGGCCGGACGTGGTGATCATCGCGCAGGACTCGCCCG
>JAJZRT010000571.1 GCA_021802595.1 Pseudomonadota bacterium | reverse complement strand
ATCGTCTTTCCGGTCTGTACGGGTCGCTTGAGAAAACGGAAAAAATCGTACGTTAAGCTGAACCGGCGCCTTTCTGGTGATGTCTGGCGAGTAGGCGAGCCACGGTAGAGGGATGTATCCGGAATAGCCGGGCAGCATCGGCTGCAGTTTTCTGGCCTGACGTGACCAACGTAATGATCTCTTTTTGCTGTGGCAAACTCAGCTTGGGCCTGCGACCACCGACACGTCCTTCTTTTCTGGCCGCATCCAGTCCGCTTTTCGTCCGTTCCCGCAACATCGCCCGCTCAAATTCGGCGAACGACCCTACAATCTGCATCATCATCCGTCCGGCGGAGCTGGTGGTATCAATCGCTTCCGTGAGACTTTGAAAATTTGCTTCGGCTTGTTCGATCTTCTCCAGCGTTAGTAACAGATCTTTCAACGAACGCGACAAGCGATCCAGCTTCCAGACCACAACCACATCGCCCTTGCGCAGATGACCCAAGAGATGATGCAGCTCCGGGCGATCCCAGCGACCACCAGAGGCTTTTTCCTCGAAGATCTTTTCACATCCGGCGCTCTTCAGTGCCAAGCGTTGAGACTGGGCGTCTTGGTCCATGGTAGAAACACGGGCATAACCAATGCGCATGATTGCGATTTCCTGTTGCCATTAGGCGTAATTGTGCAATATATTTTTGCACTGCGCAAAGCCTGATCGTGCCGGTGCATCGTCATAGGTGCACAAACGAACGTTTGTGCTGCCACGCATTTCAGGAGTCACCGATGCCTCGACGTTCCACCCTCTCAGCAGCCGAACGGGCCAGCCTCTTGGCGATTCCTGATACAGGTGACGAATGGATCCGGCACTACACATTCAGCGAGTCCGATTTATCGCTGATCCAACAGCGACGCGGGGACGCAAATCGTTTGGGCATGGCTATCCAGCTATGCCTTCTGCGTTTCCCTGGGCAAGGGTTGCTGACTGATACCATGGTGTCGGCATCCCTTCTGGAATGGGTTGGACGTCAATTGCGTATGGATTCGCGTTGCTGGCCCCAATACGCTGAACGAGAGGAAACCAGGCGCGAGCACCTGCTCGATTTGCGCACCTATCTGGGACTGAAGCCGTTTAGCTTGGCGCACTACCGGCAAGTTGTGCATGACACAATGGATTTGGCTGTTCAGACGGATAAAGGCGTCGTACTGGCATTACATGTTCTGGAAACGCTCCGCCAGCGACGCATTATCATCCCAGCAATGGAGGTCATCGACCGCATCTGTGCTGAGTCGATCACCCGGGCCAACCGGCGGATCTATGCGGCCCTGACGGATGCGCTGTCGGCCGACCATCGCCAACGACTGGAGGCGCTCCTCAAGCGCAAGGATGGTAGCCAGAAGACTGTGCTGGCCTGGCTGCGGGAGGCACCGGCCAAGCCGAACTCGCGGCACATGCGCCGGCACATTGAACGTTTGCAGGCCCTACAGGCGATAGATTTGCCCGCCGGCATGGAGCTTCTAGTTCACCAGAATCGCCTGCTCAAGCTGGCCCGTGAGGGCGGCCAAATGACGCCAGCGGATCTCGCCAAGTTCGAGACCCAGCGCCGCTATGCGACCCTGGCGGCACTAGTCATCGAGGCCACCGCCACGGTAACTGATGAGATCATCGACCTGCACGACCGTATCCTGGGGAAGCTGTTCAACGCGGCCAAACAGAAACATCAGGAACAGTTCCAGCGTTCGGGAAAGGCCATCAACGACAAAGTCCGCCTGTATGGGCGGATCGGAGATGCCTTGCTGGAAGCCCGCAAGAGCGGTGCGGATCCCTTTGCCGCCATTGAATCGGTCATCCCTTGGGAGGCCTTCATCGCCAGCGTCACTGAAGCCAAAGATCTCGCCCGACCCGCCGATTTTGATTTCCTCCACCACATCGGCGACAGCTACACCACCGTCCGTCTTTATGCCGCACCTTTTCTGGCTGTCCTCAAGTTGCGGGCGGCACCTGCGGCCCAGGACCTGCTCAATGCCATCGAGGTGATCCGCGACCTGTATGACAGCAATGCCCGCAAGATGCCCGCTGGTGCCCCGACCCGATTCATCAAGCCGCGCTGGAAAAAGCTGGTGGTCACCGGAGACGGCATCGACCGGCGCTACTACGAGCTGTGCGCCCTGTCAGAGCTCAAGAACGCCCTGCGCTCCGGCGATATCTGGGTGCAGGGCTCGCGCCAGTTCAAGGACTTCGACACGTACCTGATCCCCGCCGGGCGGTTCGACGATCTCACTCAGGCCGGCGCCCTGCCGCTGGCGGTGAACACCGACTGTGAGACTTATTTGCAGGAGCGCATCGCGCCGTTGGCACAGCAGCTCGCCAGTGCCAGTCAGCTGGCGGCCGCCGATGACCTGCCGGATGCCCTCATCACGGACTCCGGCCTGAAAATCACCCCGCTGGATGCGGTCGCTCCGGACGCGGCGCAAGTGCTGATCGACCAGACGGCGGCGCTGCTGCCGCACATCAAAATCACCGATCTACTGATGGAAGTGGACGCCTGGACCGGATTCACCCGCCACTTCACGCACCTCAAGAGTGGCGATGAGGCCAAGGACAAGACCCTGCTGTTGACGGCGATACTTGCCGACGGCATCAATCTGGGATTGAGCAAAATGGCAGAATCGAGCCCCGGTATGACCTATGCCAAGCTGTCCTGGCTGCAGGCCTGGCACATCCGCGACGAGACCTACTCGGTGGCTCTGGCCGAACTGGTCAACGCGCAGCTGCGCAATCCGTTCGCCGCGCACTGGGGAGATGGTAGTACCTCGTCATCGGATGGTCAGCGCTTCCGCGCCGGCGGCAAGGCCGAGAGTACCGGGCACGTCAATCCGAAGTATGGGGCGGAGCCCGGGCGGCTGGTCTACACCCACATCTCCGACCAATACGCGCCGTTCAGCAGCAAGCTGGTCAACGTCGGCGTGCGCGATTCGACCTATGTGCTCGATGGGTTGCTGTACCACGAGTCGGATCTGCGGATCGAAGAGCACTACACGGACACAGCCGGCTTCACGGATCACGTTTTCGCGCTGACACATCTCCTGGGCTTTCGTTTTGCACCGCGGATCCGGGATCTGGGGGAAACCAAACTGTTTCTGCCCAAGGACGGTCCCGGATATGACGCCCTCAAGCCGATGATCGGTGGCAACCTGAATCTCCAGCTCATACGCACCCATTGGGCAGACATCCTGCGCCTGGCGACATCCATCAAGCAGGGGACGGTGACTGCCTCTCTCATGCTCAGGAAGCTCGGCAGCTATCCGCGTCAAAACGGTCTGGCGGTGGCCCTGCGCGAGGTGGGGCGCATCGAGCGCACGCTGTTCATCCTCGACTGGCTGCAAAGCGTGGAGCTGCGCCGACGGGTGCAGGCGGGACTGAACAAGGGTGAGGCACGCAATGCGCTGGCCCGGGCGGTGTTCTTCAACCGGCTGGGGGAGATCCGGGATCGGGGCTTTGAACAGCAGCGCTACCGGGCCAGCGGCCTGAATCTGGTGACGGCGGCTGTCGTGCTGTGGAATACCGTGTACCTGGAGCGGGCAGTCAGCGCCCTGCAGGAGCATGGGCAAATGGTCAACGAAACGCTGCTGCAGTACCTGTCTCCCCTGGGTTGGGAACACATCAATCTGACGGGGGATTACCTGTGGCGGCGTAGCGCCAAGCTCAAGCAGGGTAAATATCGGCCGCTGCGGCCCTTCGCAGGAGCTTAACGTACGATTTTTTCCGTTTTCTCAAGGGACCCCATGAAACCCTCCCTCTGCAATCGTCACTTATA
>JAJZRT010000570.1 GCA_021802595.1 Pseudomonadota bacterium | reverse complement strand
ATGGCCGCGGTGAAGGCCGTCCCGCTCGGGCAGACCGCCGGACAGCGCATGCTGCTGGCGCTGGGCCAACGCATCCCGGCGCTCGCGGAAGACGCCGCCGCCCGCCCGCTCGACGCCACCCACAATGCCCTGCCGGCGTTCTCCATCGCCTGCAGCCGCCACGAAACCCAATACACGAGACTGTTCCGATCATGACCCATCGCTCCCAGCCCCTGCGCGTCGGCATCGGCGGCCCCGTCGGTTCGGGCAAGACCGCGCTCACCCTGGCGCTGTGCACGGCGCTGCGCGAGCGCTACAACATCGCCGTCGTCACCAACGACATCTACACGGAGGAGGACGCGCAGTTCCTGGTGCGCAACGAGGCGCTCGCCCCGGAGCGCATCATCGGCGTGGAAACCGGCGGTTGCCCGCACACTGCCATCCGCGAAGACGCCAGCATCAACCTGGAGGCGGTGGACCGGCTCAACAAGCGCTTTCCCGGCCTGGACGTGATCTTCGTCGAAAGCGGCGGCGACAATCTGGCCGCCACCTTCAGCCCCGAATTGTCCGACCTCACGCTCTACGTCATCGACGTGGCAGCCGGCGAGAAAATCCCGCGCAAGGGGGGGCCCGGCATCACCAAGTCCGACCTGCTGGTCATCAACAAGATCGACCTCGCGCCCATGGTCGGCGCTTCGCTGGAGGTGATGGATCGCGATGCCAGGAAGATGCGTGGCGAACGGCCGTTCGTCTTCTCGAATCTCAAGACCGGCGTTGGTCTGATGGACATCATCGCCTTCATCGAGCGGCAAGGCATGCTGGCCTGAGCACGCCGCATCATTCAGCCGCCTTGAGTTGCAATTTGGCGGTTTGCCCCAGGTTCCCCCGATTGGGAGAGGAACCCGTCTGGGGTTGAGCTACTGATCAGCTGGCCTTGGCTGCCAGTCACAGGAAGCTGTGAGGGCAGGGCAGTTATACCCTGTCATCGCTGGAATATCCGGTCCCGGGCCGACGGTACCGCGCATTCTTTCTCTGCAATCGCCGCGATGACATGCAGCCGGACGCGAAGGAGGTCGATATGTTCACGAGGCCCCCGCATCGCGCAGCAGTCCAACGGACGTCACCTTGCGCGAGGCGGGGCGGCGGCCTTCGTCCCGCTCATTGTTGGGTAATCATTGATCGTTACAGCTTGGGCGCCCTGTCCTGTGCGAGGAGGCCAGGCATCTGAGACGCGGGCGATGGCGTTCTGTAATGTGCCTTACTGCGTTGCCTGCTGACGCAGATATTCACGCCGTTTCATATCGATATAGGCAGTCTGGTTTACTTCGTGCAATTGGCGGGGATATTGCTCGGTGGCGATGAACCATCTGAGCAGGCTTTTCTGGAATTGCAAGCGGGGAGGGGCGGTCAACGCGCCGAGATAGGCGTCGATGGCGAGGTAATAACGCATGGTATTGCGTTCAGCCACGCCACGCATGCCACCGATATATTTTGGCTGGCCGCTGGGCAGCTTGCCGATGATGGTGAATCCCACCTTGCCGCTTCCAATTGTGGCGAGGTAGGTTTTCATGGCAAGTCGCCCAGCCAATCCGTAATCATACGAATAGGTCAGGTGCAGAAAGGTCCGACCGTTTCCTACCGGCACAGCCTGAAACTGGATGCGATAGGCGTCTTCGATAGGCTGAGCAGTTTTCTTGCCGATGCTCACCCTCAGTACCGTGTTGGCCTTGCCTGTCCTGGCGCGGCACTGCTTGGTATTGATATGCAGGATCAGCACGTCACACCAGTTCTCTGCGTCCTGGAGTGCAGCACTGACGGTGGGAAAAGGGTAATTGACCAGGGCGTAGATATCGCCCCCTCAGGGCGCTGGACGATTCGGACGAGTCGAGGGCGAGCGTTCGCCCAAACGGGTTGTACTGGAGTCGCTCACCCAGGGACGCGTATTTGGCGAGGAGCGATGCGGCGGATTGTGTGTCCGGGATGGAGGCAAAGGCCAGCCCCGTGGCGGAAAACGCGATCCAGACGAGCCATGGCCGCGTCAGCCAGGCCAACTGAATTTTCCGGAATGCGTGCACATCGGTATAGGCCTTGGGAAATTGCCACGGTGACTGCTGCGACAATCGGCTTCGAATCGTTGCAGCGGAGAGGAAACGTCCGGATGCACCGTCTCCCCTGTCATACAACTCACCACGGCCCCCGCACCAGCAGGGGATGCCGCTTCACGCGCAGATTGCCTTCCCAGCCGCAGTCCATCGAACGGCAGCGATAGCGGCTGACTGTTATGAACATGCTCATGAGCAAATCGACAAATCGGCGATGTACGCGGTAAGCAGAGCCGTTGCAGCGGGGACATGTGCATGTGGAAGAGGA
This sequence comes from Pseudomonadota bacterium, assembly GCA_021802595.1. The sequence continues at coordinate 1,451 of JAJZRT010000570.1, read as the reverse complement.
GGAGGAATAGCCGGCTTCGTCAGGACGATCCCCACCGGCTGCAGGGAGTGTATTCATGGTTTGACTAACCTCAAGAAGATGTTGCCGTATCGACTGCGCTGTGTACTGGCCATCGTGCTGACCAATCCGGCTGAAACCGTCGGTTGCCGCCACGCCTGGAACAATCGGTTGGCGCAATAGAGCGTCTGTAATTAGACATGAAGGGGGATTCAGGAAATGCGCCGGCCCTGAGCCTGACGCCACACATGCAGAACACTAGGGGTGATCGTCCTTGTTGCGCGCTTCAAAGTTCTTGATCTGTTTTTCGGCTTCGTCCTTCGTGACGCCGTAGGATTCCTGGATATTTCCCGCCAGCTGATCGCGCTTGCCGGCAATCACGTCGAGGTGATCGTCGGTAAGCTTGCCCCACTGTGCTCTCACCTTGCCCTTGAACTGCTTCCAGTTACCTTCAACGATATTCCAGTCCATAGCAATCTCCTTCGGTTCGGGCCCCACTGGCGGAATTGCCAATCGAGCATCCTTGGTTGCCAGCCGGCCTCTCGCCACGTGTTCACCTCGCGCAGCCTCAGGCTGCAGCGGGAGCGTTGTGACGACCGTCCGGACAACTTTTATAGAATCTCCTGATGAAAGCGCAAGGCTAATCGCATCCTCAACAATAGTCTGTACGGTGGCGCACGGAGTGCAGCGTCGTCCGGATATCCGTGGATTCGAGCCTTCGTGGGGGTAACATTGTGCGCTATCGAACAGACTGCTTCCGGGATGGCTGGCATCATGCAAATACATGCAAATATCGGTCCCACCGAAGTGGCTGACACCGGCAAAATCACAGCGGCAAGCCGCCAATACACGGATCCATGATGCCCGATGCCTGCCTGAACCATGATCATCCCGCTGATCACCCCGCTGTGGCTGCGAGCGGGGTGCGCCTCACGACCCTCGTGGCCTGTCTGATGCTGGCGCTGGCCGGTTGCACGTCGGTGACGCCGCAGCGTGCCGAACCCGTCGCGGTCGATGTGCCAGCCGATTGGTCCGCCACCGATGTTTCCACGACGACCGGCGCGTCCTCGCTGGCGCAGTGGTGGTTGCGTTTCGACGACCCGCTGCTCGCCCATCTTGTGGCCCAGGCCTTGCAGGCCAATACCGACGTAAAGAGTGCGCAGGCCGCGCTGCGCCAGGCCCGTGCGCTGCGTGATGTGTCTGCCGCCGCGCTATTGCCCGGGGTCGGCAGCTCGGCCTCCGCACAACGCAGCAAGTCCGGTGACAACAGCGCCATCAACCACTTCAATGCCGGCCTCGACGCGAGCTGGGAGCTCGATATTTTCGGCGCCAACCGGAGTGCCCTGGCGGCCAGCGAGGCAACGGCCCAGGCCAGTGCTGCGAGTCTGGGCGACGTGCAGGTGTCGATCGCCGCCGAGGTGGCGCTCAGCTACATCACGCTGCGTGGTACCCAG
>JAJZRT010000569.1 GCA_021802595.1 Pseudomonadota bacterium | reverse complement strand
CGCGTCGCCGCGGCTATACGGCGGAAGGCTTTCGCCGCTTCACCGACCAGATCGGCGTGTCCAAGTCCGACGGCTGGATCGACTACAGCGTGTTCGAGGCCTGCCAGCGCGACGTGCTGAATGATTCCGCGCTGCGCCGCGTCGCCGTGCTCGACCCGGTCAAGCTCGTCATCGACAACTACCCGGCAGGCCAGTCGGAAGAGTGCTTCGCGCCCAACCATCCGCAGCAGCCCGACCTCGGCAAGCGCGCCATGCCCTTCTCGAAAGAACTGTGGATCGAGCGCGAAGACTTCATGGAAACCCCGTCCAAGGGCTACTTCCGGTTGTTCCCCGGCAATTCGGTGCGGCTGCGCTACGGCTATGTCGTCACCTGCACCGGCTGCGACAAGGACGCCGCCGGCACCATCACTGCGGTGCACTGCGACTATCTTCCCGACACCAAGTCCGGCACGCCGGGCGCCGACTCGGTCAAGGTCAAGGGCAACATCCACTGGGTGAGCGCCGCGCATGCCTACGAAGCCGAAGTGCGTTTATACGACCGTCTGTTCACCACGGCGCAGCCGGGCGGCGAAAGCGGCGATTTCCTGAACGACCTGAACGCCGATTCGGTACGCGTCATCCGGGCACAACTGGAACCGGCGCTGAAAGACGCCGCGGCGGAAGACCGCTTCCAGTTCGAACGTCACGGTTACTTCGTCGCCGATCGCGTCGATTCGAAACCCGGCGCGCCGGTGTTCAACCGTACGGTGACGTTGAAGGATTCGTGGGTGAAGGCGGGCAATTAATCCAAACAAGCGAGCGTGAAGCCCCGGTATTCGCAACCGGCCAATAGCGTTCCGTCAGGGTGACGACTGCAAATGGCCGTTCCTTGGCCCAGGCCGACGTACATGGGTTGCACAATTTCCTACAATCAAATTGTTTTTAAACGAATTGGAGTTATCCCATGGAAAGAATCATTGTTGCTCTTAGCGCCATCGCAATTGGTCTCAGCGGTCTTTCCGGCTGCGCCAACATGACCGAAACTCAGAAGACCACGGGCACAGGCGCGGCGATCGGCGCAGTTGCGGGAGGGCTAATCGGCGCCGCGACGGGCGGCGGCAGGAGCGCCGCAACCGGCGCGGCGATCGGCGCGGCAGCGGGTGCGGGTGGCGGCTATCTGTGGTCGAAGCACATGGAGGAACAGAAGGCGGCGATGGAGCAAGCCACCCAGGGAACCGGCGTGGGCGTAAGCCAGACCGCCGACAACCGGCTCAAGCTGGACATCCCGAGCGATGTGTCCTTTGATACGGGCCGCTATGACATCAAACCGAACCTGCGTCCGATCCTCGATCGCTTCGCCACCACCCTGAATCAGAACCCGGTGACGACGGTAACAATCATCGGCCACACAGATACCACTGGCACCGATGCGATCAATAATCCGCTTTCGGTCAATCGCGCCGCCGCGACCCGCGATTACCTCGTTGCCCGCGGGGTGGCGACAAGCCGCATCGCCATCGATGGCCGCGGTTCGCGCGAACCGGTCGCTGACAACAACACAGCAGCAGGTCGTGCGAAGAACCGCCGCGTCGAGATTTTCGTGGCAGAACCCGCACGCTGACGATTACTGATTGGGGCAGCTGGGCTTTATCCGCGCCGGATTTCCCTTCTGCAACGCCGCTTTGCTGACGAATGATCGATTTCTCAAAGCACTTTTATTTTGGATCAGGCAGCTTAGGGGCGGACTCTGCCTCTCACGAATAGAAAGAAACAATCAAGCTGATTTTTGCCCGAACCAACCCATTTATTTGAGGCGATCCGCAAACTTGACCTGTGCCTTCGCCACCTTCGGCGCCACCACGAACTGGCAGTAGGGTTGATGCGGGTTCTGCTCGTAGTAACGCTGGTGGTAATCCTCGGCGGGATAGAAGGTCGTCGCTTCGGTCACTTCCGTGACGATCGGCGCGCCGAACTGCTTTGACGCCGTCAGTTCTGCGATTATGGCTTCGGCCTCGGCCTTCTGCTCGGGCGTGTGCCAGAAAATCGCCGAGCGGTACTGCGTGCCGACGTCGTTGCCCTGGCGGTTGAGCTGGGTGGGGTCGTGCAGGGTGAAGAAGACGTCGAGCAGCTCACGATATGAAAGTTCGTCCGCGTCGAACGTCACCTGCACCACTTCGGCGTGGCCGGTGTCGCCGTTGCAGATGTCCTTGTAGGTCGGGTTCAGCGTGTGCCCGCCCATGTAGCCCGACACCGCGGATTCGACGCCGCGCAGGCGGTTGAACACCGTTTCGATGCACCAGAAACAGCCGCCTGCCAAGGTTGCGACTTCACGGGCCATGGGATTTCTCCGTTCAGACGACGACCGGCACCGTATCCTGGAACGAGGCGCGCGCCGCCAGTTTTTCGGCGAGTTTCGCCAGGTTGGGGTGGGCGGTGCGCCAGTCGATCTCGGGGAAGCGCAGATCCAGGTAGCCGAGCGTGCAGCCGCAGGCGACATCGGCCAGCGTCATGCTGTTGCTGTTGTCCAGGAACCAGGGTTTCTCGCCCAGCGCTTCCGACAGCGCCTCAAGCCCCCGGAACAGGGTCTTTTCCTGCAGCGTCAGCCAGTCGCTGTTCTGCTTATCGGCTTCGCGCTTCCGTTCCAGGTAGACCGCCACCGCGGCGTCGGTGACGCCGTCAGCCAGCGCCTCGACGCCGCGCACCATCATGCGGACTTTCGGTTCGCTGGGGATGAGGTGGGCGACTGGGCTGACATGATCGAGATACTCGACGATGACGCGCGAGTCGAACACGGACTCGCCCCCTTCCAGCACCAGCACCGGCACCTTGCCGAGCGGGTTGAAGCCGGGAACCGGGCTGCCCGGCAACCACGGGTTCTCGACCTGGAGTTGAAAGGGAATCTTCTTTTCCAGCAGGACCACACGGACTTTTCGGCCATAGGGGCTGGTGAGCGAGGTGATGAGTTTCATGCGGGTTCGAATCCTGGATGCGTGATGGCTAGGTTGGGTTAGGTGCGCCGCCATTATCGCCTGTCGCAAGCACCGTTCCAACCCGTTCGCGCAGGGCTGGCAGCACCTCCGCCTCGAACCAGGGATTCTGCTTCAGCCAGCCCCGGTTGCGCGGGCTGGGATGCGGCAGCGGCAGATAGTCCGGCAGAAAATCACGCCACGCGCGCACGGTCTCGGTCAGCGTACGGCCACGGGACTTGCCCAGGTAGTACGCCTGGGCATACGCGCCGATCAGCAGGGTGAGGCGGATGTCGGGCATCGCCGCACGCAGCAGCGGATGCCAGAGCGGCGCGCATTCCGGGCGCGGCGGCAGGTCGCTGCCCTTGACCGTGCCGGGATAGCACAGGCCGGTGGGGACGATGGCGATGCGCGAGACGTCGTAGAACTGCTCGCGCGTCATGCCCAGCCATTGCCGCAGCAGGTCGCCCGAGGGGTCGTTCCAGGGGATGCCGGTTTCGTGCACGCGCCGCCCCGGCGCCTGGCCGACGATCAGCAGGCGCGCGGTGGGCGATGCGAGGAGGATGGGGCGCGGCGGATGCGGGAGGTTCGCGGCGCAGACCGTGCAGGCCTGCACCCGCGCCAGCAGATCAGCAAAAGCGCTGTCGGGATCAGCGGGCGTGGTCGACGATGAATTGCTTGACCGCATTGACGTCGGCGTCCATGACGTGCTTTTTCTGCGGCTGCGCTTCCAGGTCGGCGAGTTCGGCCGGGCGCACCGGCTCGATGCCCAGCGCCTCGCGGATCGCGTCCTCGAACTTGGCGGGCTGCGCGGTCTCCATGCAGATCAGCGGCACGCCGGGCTGGCGGTGCTCCAG
>JAJZRT010000013.1 GCA_021802595.1 Pseudomonadota bacterium | reverse complement strand
TTTTGGGAAATGCTGCATGACAGCGGGAACGCCCAGATGTGGCTCTCGCTGGTACCATTGGGCTTTGTCGGTCTGATGCTCGGCGTAGTCCTGACCCAGCTTTCCAGGAAGTAGTAACGGCGCAAGCCGAGCAGTAGAGTTGGCGGTTCACGCCGTCGTCCGGGTCCCCATCGTCTAGAGGCCTAGGACATCGCCCTTTCACGGCGGTAACCGGGGTTCGAATCCCCGTGGGGACGCCACCTTACTCCCTGTAAGGTGCTCAATATCCAGTCCATCCCGGATTGCGATAAAAACCAGATCAGATGCAAAAAAAATATCGCGGCCAGCGCCGCTATTTTTATTTCGAATGATCCGGGTGCCATCGAGTTCCCTTAAGGAAGCGCTGAACAGGTCCTTCGACAAGCTCAGGACGAACGGCAACTTGTTGATTCCGTTCGTGGTGAGCCTGTCGAACCATGAGCGGAATCAACTTGTTCAGCGCTTCCTTGACGGATCAACGGAAGCTTCCGTCTTTCCGGCCTCCAGGGACCCGCCATGAAAACGGATAGGGCTTTCTTCAGGAAGAGGCGTCCTGGGTTGGTCAACCACCTTGCAGAGGCCTTTTGCTACCCATCCGGCCTCACAAACGGGTGGATGGCGTGGTTTGCGTCGGGTGATTCTGCGGAATCGAGCGTGCGTAAATCGATCCCGGATGCAGCACCGACGAAACGTAGTATCCAGCCAGACTCGCCAGCACCAGTGCGGGCACGAGGCCGTAGCCGGAGGTCATTTCGCTGACCATCACCACCGCCGTGAGTGGCGCGTGGGTAACGGCAGCAAGAAACGCGCTCATGCCGACCAGGGTAAACGCCGTCATCGACGCGCCAGGCAGCACAAGCTGCGCTCCACTGCCGGCCAGCGTACCGAGTGCCGCGCCGACGAACAACGTCGGTGTAAATACGCCGCCGACCGCCCCCGAACCTGACGTCAATACGGTGGCAACGACTTTCAGCACCAGGATGAGCAGCACGCCTTGCCACAGCCATGGCTGGTGCAGTAATGAATTCACCACCGAGTAGCCGTTGCCCCATACCTCCGGGCGGATGGCGGAAAGCCCGCCGACCGCCAGCCCGGCGAGCGCCATCGTCAGCCACCGGGGCCAGCGCAACGCGGCCAGGCCCCGGTGCGTACGATTCAATGCGGTGATGAGCAACGGCCCCAGCACACCTGCCGCGAGGCCGGTCGCCACCACCAGCAGCAACTCCGGCAGACTTTGCAGATTGCCCGGTTCGGCGGCGAAAATGGGGCCGACATGGCTGATATGGCGCACCACCAGATCGGCAATCGCCGCTGCCAGCAGCAGCGGGCCAAAGCTTCCCACGCTGATGCTGCCGAGCACGATTTCGGCGACGAACAAGGCGCCGGCAACGGGCGTGTTGTAGGCGCCTGCGAGGCCTGCCGCCGCGCCGCAGGCCACGGCAAACCGCCGCTCGACGGGCGACAGATGCAGGGCTTTTCCCAGCAGGCTGCCGGACAAGGCCGCCAGTTGCACCATCGAACCCTCGCGCCCGATCGAGCCGCCGGAGATGACCGTGGCGGCCGATGCCGCCGATTTCAGCAGCGAAGTTCGCCACGGAATTTCACTTCCGGCGTTGATGGCCTCCATGTAATCCGCCCCGGTTTCGCCTTTGCCGCGCCCGAGAAAATATTGCAGCACCAGCCCGGCGGCAAGGCCGCCCAGCGCCGGAATGACGGCGCGTATCTCAGGCGGCACACGGGTGGCATCGGCCACCAGTCCCAGGTTCGAGCCATACATCGCGGCTTCAAGCGCAAGCAGCAGTTGATGAAACGCCAGTACCGCCAGCGCACCGAGTATGCCAACCATGACCGCCAGCCCCAGCAGACGCAGCAGTTGTACATTGCGGCCGTAGGGTGCTGGCGGATCGGACCCGGCATCCGTCGGCGCACGGGTCGTTGCCACCTTATTGCCTGTCCTGGAACGGGATCTCGCCGTCCTTCTCGAAGCGCTTCTTACGCTTCTTGCCAAACGCCCAGAACAGCACGCCTATGAACAGCACCAGCAGTATGACCGTGTAGATAAACCACGCGTTCTCGCTCATGAGGTTTCCCCTTCGGTATCAACGCCATTTCTTCCAGTAGCGCATCAGCAGGAATCCTCCCGCCAGTCCGCCCAGATGGGCGAAATGCGCCACGCCCGCCTGCGTGCCGGTCACGCCCAGCAGCAGCTCCAGCCCGCCATACAGCACCACGAACAGCCTGGCCGGCAACGCAACCGGCGGTATCAGCAGCATGATCTGCCGCTGCGGGAAATAGCGCGCAAACGCCAGCAACAAGCCGAACACGGCGCCCGACGCACCCACGGTCGGGTAATCCGCGCCGCTGGCGCTGCTCACCAGCGTTTGCGCCAGCGCGGCGGCAACGGCGCATACCAGATAATAGGTCAGATAGCGGCGCCCGCCCCACGTCCGTTCCATGTCCGCGCCAAACATGTAAACCGCGAACATGTTGAACAGCAGATGCGTCACGCTGCCGTGCAGAAAAGCGTAGGTGACGATTTGCCACGGCAGGAACTGCGGGCCCAGCGGCCATAGCGCGAAGGCCGAAATCAGGCTGTTGTTGCCGGACGCGATCTCCAGCAGGAACACCAGCACGTTGGCGATGATGATGCTGCGGGTGATGGGCGGGAGGTCGAACATGGCTGGTCCAGCGTGAAATGACAAGCACAGGATAAGGATCGCGCACGGCCGCGAGGAGAGCCAGTCGTCACGATTTCGCCACGGCTTCGTTGTGACTTTGGGCATCCGGCTTGCCCGGGCGCCGCGCGCTTCGCCGGGATCGTTTCGAAATCGCCCGGCAAGCCGCCGCAACCAGCAGCACCAGCGCACCCGTCAGCCACAAATCGGCCATATGCACCCGTAGCAGCCATACCTCAACCTGACGGCCGAAAAAGTAGATGCCCATACTCCATGCGGCCACCCAAAGGAGTCCGCCGAGCGCATTGTAGAGTACGAAGCGTTTCCAGCCCATTCCGGCACTGCCCGTGGCGATGCCGTTAAGCTGCCGCAGCAGCGGGAAGAAACGCGCGACAATGACGACTTCCGGGCCGTAATGCGCGAAGAAATGCTCTGCCTTGTTCAGCCGCCCGGCACTGATGCCGACACGTGCGCCATGGCGCATCACCAGTCTGCGGCCACCGAAGCGGCCGATGGCATAGCCGACGTTGTCGCCCAGCACTGCCGCCGCCCATGCCGTCAGACCCACCAGCCAGATGTCGAGCTCGCCCTGCAGGGCGAGAAACGACGCGGCAACCAGGAAGGTCTCGCCCGGCAACGGCAATCCAAACGACTCGGTGAACAGCACGCCGAACAAGGCGCCGTAACCGTACTGGACGATGCAGGGATGGGCCGTGGCAAGCAGGCTGTTCATCGTGCGACGGACACTTTACGTGTGGCCGGTCGGTTAAGGAAACAAAAAATCATGAAGGGGGAAACGTCGCGTTGACCGTGCGCCCGTCCCGGAGCTGGCATTCGCCCTGCCCTCCGCCCGCCATGCCCGACGCGGGTGAGAACAGCAGGAAGCGGCAGCGCATCCGCCCTCCCCCCGGGCTGTTGAGGTTGGCCAGCACCTTGCCTGAATAATAGGTAACGAACTGCGTGGCGTCGTGGCTGCCCGGCCAGGCGCCGCCCCCATACGGCCAGTCATCCCAGCCATCGTTCCACCCCACCCATAACGGCGTCAGCATTTCCCGCTGCGTCTGGCGGGTAATCTGGAAGAACTGGCCCTGATACACGGCATTCTGCAGCGTCGCCGTCATCGTGCCGTGCTGCCCGCCATGGGTGCTCTTCCAGGTGAAATGCACCGGCGCACCGGGCTGGTGGTTGCGCGATGATATATCGCCCTGGCCCGTCCCCATCGTCGTACAACCGCCCAGTACGGCCAGACTGACCAGCACGGCGGCTCCCAGTGGCGCTGATCTGTTCATGATCCACTCCTGTCACAGGTGTTTCTTGACTTCATGCCAGAAAGAGGCCCTGGGGGTTTTCTGGCATTCGGTGACAAGAACGGGCACCAGCTTGTCGGTGGCATCGATATCGACGGCCGCGTCAACGGCCTTGCCTTTGTGATTGAAGCCTTCAGCCCAGTAAACCACTTTGGGTTTGACCACATCGTCGAGCGCGACAAATTCTTCGCACGTCATCCTGGCCGGCTTGTGGGTCGCCGCCAGAACCGGCGAGGTCATGGTTGCAGACAGCAATACACCACCCAGAACAGCCAGCGTTACGGTTGATTTCATTTTTTCATCTCCTATCAGGGTTGAATAAATGCGCGGAATCCGCACCTTATGTCCATCGCAAACGCGGTGGACACATTCAGTTTTTCACGCACCCGGCTTCACCGGCGCGGCCTGCTGCTTCACACCAAGCTTGTGTCCGAGGTCGTTCAGCGCGCGTCCCAGCGCATCGAAACCTCGGCCAACTTCATCGCGCGTCCACTTTGCGCCCGTGGCGAGTTTGTCGCCCAGCACCCGGGTATCGGCGACGACCGCGGAAGCCCCTGCCTTCGCTTCCGTGCCGGCCCATCCCGCGGCACTTTCCAGGTCGCTGGCGGCGGCCTTGAGTTCCTGGCCGGCCTTGTCGTATTCCTTGTGCGTCCACGATTCAGCCGCCTCGGCACGATGGGCCAGGGCGAGTGCGTGATTGGCTCTGGCGAAATCCTTGTCCATCGATTTCTCGTTCCTGACCGCGCCTTTCTCGACGGCAGCAGCAAGCGCGTCGAGTTCGGCCACGGAGTGGTTGAGCCCCTGCCTGGCAGTGCCGGTGACGCGGCTGGCTTCCCGACGCATGTAGCCGGTCGCCTTGCGAATCTCGGTGGCCGCCGCCTTGTAGTCCTTTCTCGCGAAGGCTTCAACGGCGCTGCCGAAATCCCGTTGCGAATCTTCGGACGCCGGAGTCGGTGCCGCCTGCGCCGCAGGCGCTTTCCCGGTCTGCGCAAACGCCACAGGGGAGAGTTGCGCGCTGGCGATCAGGACGGCCGCGGTCAGGCGTCTGAGGGTGGGTTTCATAGGAACACCTTTCGTAGCGAATACAGGTTGACTGTGCGAAGGATGCGGACTTCGTTCGCGTCATGGATGCGCCTGGTGCGAGGCAGATCAGGCGGCGGCGTGGTGATCGAACGAAGCAAGACCGGAGGTCGCGAGCAGTTCATGCGCCCGCTTGATCTCCTGCGCGTCGCCATGAACGATCAACAGGAACTTGTCGGACTTCAGCGCGGTTTCGTAACGCAGCACGGAGTCCCTTGGAATGCCGATTGCCATCAAGGCCCCGACCAGTGCGCTGGCGCCGCCAACCAGCACGGCGCCCTCCAGTCCGCCGAAAATGGTTGCCGCGAGTGGCCCCAGAATGATCACGTGGCCCACCACCGGCATGAAAATCAGCGCGGAGCCGAATAGCATGCCCACCAACCCCCCCCAGAACGCGCCAAGCTTGCCGAAGAATTTGGCCCGGTCGCCGGCATTGAGAAAGCCGACGACGTGCTCCTCGGTGTGGTAGTCCCTGCCGATGATCGAGAGCCTCTTCATGTCGAAGCCGGCGCGTTGCAGCGCCTTCACGGCAGATTCCGCCTGGGTATGCGTGTCATACACCGCGACGGCGATATCGGTCTTGTTCAAGTTCTGTTCCTGTATCTTGCGCATGGCCTGGTTCATGGTCTGGTCCTTTTCTCATGTTGATCCATCGGGATTGAACGTCGCGGCGCTGTCTTTGGTCCGTGTGTCCATGTCCCGAACTTTAGGTTGCGGCCTGGCGGATGTAAGTGCCCGAAAGTCACGACTTGGACGTGCCGCGGGTCACGACCTGCGGGTGACCACGGTCACAGGGGCGGGCCCGCGCGCCATCCGCACCAGCGGGAAGAGCGCCCGCGTCAACATGCTTTCGATGATCCGCAGGGATTGGTCGCCGACAACGACACCGGTGCGCTCGCCACCGCCTGACCGGCTCCAGTCAGCACGGCGTTGGCCGACAGGCCCAAAGGCTGCAACCGGGTGAAGCAGTCCGTCGATGGCGCTGGAATGGCCAGCGGCAAAACAGCCGCGTCTCACGACACGGCCGTGGCCGCCTGATGATTGCCTGTGCTGTGGTTATTTCTTGCCCTTGATGCCGTAGAGATAGTCGACGATCACGCTTACCTGGTCTTCGGGAACCGGGGCCTTCATGACGTTTTTCATCTTGTTCACTTCGGCCAGCCAGGCATCTCTGGACAGGTCCGGCTGGTTCATCACCATGCCCGCCGAGTGGCACATCAGGCAATAGCTATTGGCGGCCTGTGCTCCCGGGCCGTTGCCCGGAAGCACGCGGGTGCTTTCGGGCAGCCTGACGCCTTCTTTCCTGAGGGTCACGGCCTGGACCGGGCTGGTGAGCAGAATGGCTGTGGCGGCGAGCGCCAGACCGTGGGCTGCAATGCGTTGCGTGGTGTTCATGCGGATCTCCTCGATCAGACCGCCATCACGGGGGTGGACTCGACCACGTTGCGCATGAAGCCGCCGGGATTCCAGTTCGGCGCCATCGGCTGCCGCAGGCCGTCGCTGTTGGTGCAGCGGACCATCAGGATCGGATTGCCCCTGTCCAGGTTCGCCTGCGCGCTCCACTGGCGGAAACTGTATTTGCCGTAGTCCCTGCCGAGTTGTGCCGGCAGCCAGGTCTTGCCGCCGTCGACAGACAGTTCCACCGTTTTCACCCCGGTGTCTCCGCCAAAGGCGATGCCGCGCACCAGTTCGGGTCTGCCCGCCGGCACCCGGGCGCCTGCCGTCAGGTTGGTGATGAAGGAACGCGGCACCATGCGATTGATCGCTACCATCTTCACGCCCTGTTCGCCCGGGGTCATGTTGGCGTGCGGCCAGTTGTCGGGGATTTCGTAGGCCGGGTGCATCCAGAAATTGGTGTCCTCATGGTCGAGCACGGTGATGCGCTGCAGCATCTTGGTCCAGTAGGTCGCATACCAGCCGGGCACGACGAGGCGCATCGGAAACCCGTTGAACAGCGGCAGGCTCTGGCCGTTCATCTCCCAGGCGATCATCACCTCGCCGTCGCGGGCGTGATCGATGCCAAGCGACTTCTTCAGGTTGGGCGCGGTGGCGATTACCGGGCGCTCGGCCCCTTCGAACTGCACCTGCAGCGCGCCGGCCTTGACCCCGGCGGCGTCGAGCACGTCCTTCAGGCGCACGCCCACCCAGCGCGCGTTGCCCATCGCGCCGTTGCCCCACTCGCCGCCGGCGACGCGCGGCTGGAAGTAGCCGCGCGAGTTGCCCGAACACTGGTTCACCGCCGCCAGCTCCACATGCCTGAATTTGCGCATCAGGTCGAACACGGTGAACTGCAACGCCTTGTTCACGTGTCCGCCCAGGGTCACCGTGAAGGTGCGCGGATCGATGTGGGTGGGAATGTCGGCCCAGTGCCAGCGCACATAGAACTCGTTGACCGGGGTGAACACGCCCTTGTCGTAGACAGCGAACGGTGTTTCCAGCAGCGGCGGGCGGGTGCGCTGCAAAATCATCGTGTCCTTCTGCGGGAAGGCGGTGGTGAGCCGGCGCTCGTCCGGGCCGCCGGGCAGGGCCAGATGGACCATCTCCGCGGCGAAACCGCGCCGGGCCAGCGTGGCGGCGCCCAGGCCGAGCAGGCCGGCCTGCAGCAATTGCCGGCGCAGCAGGGAGGGATTATCCGGTTTGCTTGATTCCATGGAGCGTTCCTCAGGGGTCTATCGTTCTTGAAATCGATACCGCATGGGCCGTTTCCACCGCGGCGTTATTTCACTCATGACGCGTCCCTGGCCGTCGAGACGCCTGAAGGATTTTCAATCGGAGAAAGGATCGATTCCGGGGCGCCCCAAAAATTGCGGCACGAGTCGAATCGATCTCCAGGCCCCCATTACTGTGGCTTCCCTCCCATATCCAGCGGCCTCCCCTGCGCCAGCGACGAGATGTAACTCACCAGCTGAGTCAGGTGTTCGCTTCCGTAAGCGGGCGGTTTCCCCTGGAGTCCGCCCGCGACGCATTGGCGGAGCTGGTCTTCCAGGGTAACCACCTTGTTTGCCTTCTGATTGAAGCGCGGAAAGATCGCCGCGGCGTTGGAAAGGCTCGGAATCGCCGCGCCGCCGGGCAATCTGCCCGGCCCCACCCCGCCGCCCGCATGGCAGGACTGACAGGTCATGCCATTGCCACCGAACGTTTCATGAATGAAGAGCGCTCTACCGTCCTGGATGGCCTTTTCCAGTTGTGGCCCGGCGGCGGCGGCGTCCTGAATGCGTAACGCGCCGAGCCCTGAACTCAAGCAAAACGTTGCCGCGAGAGCGAGGGCCTTACGGCGGTTCCTAATGGCAAATCTCATTGCGGACCCTTTCATTCGAGTATCGGCTTGAACATCGCGGCGGCGTCTTTGTCCGTCCAGCCTGCTTCGAACTGTATGCCCAGTCCTGACGGATGTAAGCGCCGGAAAGTCACGACTTTGACGTGCCCCAAGTCACGATTTGCAAGTGACCAAGGTCACTTGCGCTGCGTCAGGGTCGAAAACCGGTCCGCGGCACCCACCCCCGCCGAAGTCGCTTGGCAAGGTTCCGTCGGGCACGGGGCATGGGGCGAGACGAGCGTCAAGCGCGTGCACGCACGGCAAGCTGCGTCGACGAACCGTGCCTGGACGGTGTCGGCAGCCTGGCCGGGGCCACAGCACGTGGGGGCCACCACCTACACGAGCAGCCGGTGCAGCAAGCGTCCGGGTGGGAGCGTCAGGGCGGGCATACGCGCCGCCAACGGGAGCGGCTCAATCGCCGCGCGGCTGGCGCACCGCCATCACGGCCAACTCGGTGCGCGTGTTGGCGTGCAGCTTGTCCATGATGCGGCTGACGTAGTTCTTGACCGTGCCCTCGGCGAGGAACACTGCATCGGCGATCTGCCTGTTGCTCTTGCCCTCGGCGATGAGGAGCAGGATTTTTTCCTCCTTGTCGTTGAGCGGCTCGCTCACGACTTCGCTGGATTTGCTCTGCGGGGCGGCCTGGGCCGTCCGCGGCGCCGCGGACGGGCCCGACGTTGCATCGGGCGACCGGGCATCGGACAGCGGCGCAAACCGGCGAAATTGATCCATGACCTTGCGCGCGATCTGGGGAGTCAGCCTGGATTCACCGCGATGCACCGCGCGCACCGTCTCCAGCAACTCCTCCTCGGTCGCGTCCTTCAACAGATAGGCATGGGCGCCGGCGCGGATGGCTTCGAACACCGTTTCTTCGGCGTCCAGCGTGGTCAGCACCAGAACGTGCGTGTGCGGCAGCGACAGTGCGATCTCGCGCGTGGCGGCCACGCCGCCCTTGCGCGGCATGTGCAAATCCATCAGCACCACGTCGGGACGCAACTGCTGCGCCATCTCGACGGCTTCCACGCCATCGGACGCCTGACCCACCACCTCCATGTCCGGCTCGACCGCGAGCATCAACGTCATCCCGCGGCGAACCAGGGCCTGATCGTCGACAACGAGCACCCGGATGCGCGGCGATTCGCCAGGAGATGCCGCGGTCATTTGACACCGCCCTGGCCGCCATCGGGGTGGCGCGGCGGTTGCGCCTCTTCCAATAGCTCGCGGATGCGCCCGACCACCGGGGAGGGCAGGCGCGCGGCAAGATGGCTCAACATCGCCGCGATCGCCAGCGCCGCCTGCGCCGGCGAGATGCCCGCCCGTTGCGCCACCAGTTGAATCAACTCGTCCACGTTGAAGTCCCGTGTCGAGGGGGGATTGCGCGGAGTTCACCCATCATCGCTTTCATGAATGGAGTTTACTGGATGCCCTGCCGGGTCGCGAGGGGCGCAGGTCATGAGTTTGCAGTTACTTTCGTCACTTGTGACAATGCCGGAATGCCTGTCTCAATCCCAACCCGCTGAATGCCGCGCCTTCTGCGCTACCTGGATCCCAGGCGCAGCCTGGCGGTCGCCGTCGGCTGGCTGGTCGTCGCGCTGTCCCTGGCCGTCGCGCTGGTCGCGGCGTTGTGGCTCGGGGACATGGCCCGAACGAGCCTGTTGCAGCAACACAGCCGACAGCTGGCATTGACCGCCGACCAGTTGGCCGCCGAACTCGACCAGGCCCTTGCTTCGCGGCTGCAATCGCTGCGCGCCGCGGCCGCCATGCTGGGAACCGACCTGGGTTCCGATACACCGCGTGCGCGGCGCGCCGTGCTCGACGACCTGCAATCGGCGTATCCGGAGTTCGAATGGATCGGTCTGTCAGATACAACCGGTGCGGTGGTGGCTGCCAGCGACGGCCGGATCGCGGGCCGCAGCGTCGTCGCGCGCCCCGGCTTTGCGCCGGGCTTGAAGGGGCCCTGGATCGGCGACGTTCTGGGCGTCGCAGCGCCGGACACGAAACGGCCTCCGCCGCCCGGCGGCGAAGCTCGCCGATTCGTCGACATGATGACGCCCGTGCGAGACCCGCGGGGCCGCGCCGTGGGCGTACTGGGCGCGCGCCTGGGCTTGCGCTGGACACGAAACTACGCGCAGGGCTTGCGGGAAACGCTGCGTCTGCCCGGCGACACCCAGGCACTGGTGCTGGACAGGGCAGGGACGGTTCTGATCGGGCCCGACGCGTTTCTGGGCAAGCGCTGGCACGCCGCCCAGGTCAATGACGCTGCCTTCGCCGATGCGGCACGGGCGGCCTCGGGCGACGCAGCCCGCTCCTCCGTGCCGGCGTTTGCGCGCGCCGAGGACGGGCGGGTCGTTCTGGTCACGCTCGCCGAACCGCGGGCGGGAAGCGCGCTGCATGCCCTGGGCTGGCGCGTGCAGCTCATCGAGCCGGCGGACCGGGCGGATCAACGCGCCGACAACCTGTGGCTGCAGATCGTGTGGGGCTCGCTGGGGCTGGGCGGCATCGCCGCGCTGCTCGGCATGCTGAGCGCGCGCCATTTGACCCGGCGTTTGACACGCTTGACCCGTTCCGTTGAGGCCGTGGGCAGCGGCAAGGCGCAGCGTGTCGAGGCGCCCTCCGGCATCGACGAGGTCGCACGGGTCGGGGTCGCCTTTGCGGAGGTGCTGGGCGCTTTGCAGCTTGAGCGTGGCGAGTTGCGCTCGCTCAGTGCCGAACTCGAACAGCGCGTCGCCACCCGCACCCGCGAAGTCGAGCGGCTCGCCGAAGAAGCACGCTACGCTGCGGTGGTGCGCGAACGCCTGAAGATCGCGCGCGACCTGCACGACACGCTCGCGCATTCGATGATGGCCATGCTCACCGAGGTTCGCCTGCTCAAGAAACTGCATGTCCATGATCCCGCCGCGCTGCCTGACGAGTTGATCCACGCTGAACAGGTGGCCCATCAGGGTTTGAAAGAGGCGCGCGCCGCCATCGCACAGATGCGCTTCAATGCCGTGCGCGACACCGGGCTGGGCACCGCGTTGACCGATGCCATCAAACGCTTTTCCGAGCGCAACGGCCTGGCTGTCGATTTCAACAGCGACCCCCGCGCCGCCAGCTTCGCGGACGAGCGCGCCGAAACCCTGTTCCGCATCGCCGAAGAGGCGCTGCGCAATGTGGAGCGTCACGCCAAGGCCAGCCACGTGCGGGTGAGTCTGCGCATTGCGGATGACGGGCACCTGACGCTGAGCATCGAGGACGATGGCGTGGGATTCGACCCGGGTGCATCGCGCCCCGGGCACTATGGCCTGGTAGGCCTGCGCGAGCAGGCCCAGTTGATCGGGGCGGCGCTCAGCATCCAAAGCGCGCCGCACGCAGGCACGACCTTGCGGCTTGCGCTGGATATGGGGCCTGATATCGAAGCGGTACAGACCCGCGCTGCCCCGGATTGCGATAAAAACAAAGCCGGATGTAAAAAAACATAGCGGCCGAAGCCGCCATTCTCATTTGTGCGCCCGTGCCGGCTGATTGGCCAGCCGCGGTCAGGCCGTCGCCGAATGCTGGTAAAGATATTTCTGAAACCCGGAAAATACGCGCCCTATCTCTTCGGGCCGGCCGAGGTCAGCCACGGCATCCGCAATCGAGTCGCGATATTTCAGGCGCAGCAAAGGTGTCAGCTTTGACGGGTCGAGCTCCTCCACGCCGACGCTGACGTAGTGCGACAACACGAAATCGAGGAAAGCCTGTTGCTTGCCGTTGAAGTGCGCGCTGATTCTGTCGTGCGCATGGGCAGCGCGTTCTTCGCGGGTGAGCGGCGCCAGGGCATAAGCCACATTCGCCAGCACGTCGAACAGATCGCTTTTCTCGGCGTCGATGATCTTCTGCATTTCAGCCAGCTGATCCTTGCCAAAGCCTTTCTCGGCCAGTCCATCCAGCAGCTTTCTGCGTGTCTCCGGCGCACTCCACAGGGCACGCAGCTCATCCTCGTCATTGAAAAACTCCGGCAGCTTGCCAAACAGCGCTTCCATGAACTGAGCCGCCGACATGGGCGTGCCGTCCGGATGCCAGAAGCTGGTCGCCGTCATGTGCTGGATGGTGCGCGCCTTGCCATCGGCGAGCTTGACCTTGATCTTCTGGCGCATGGCATATTCCGCGGGTGTTTGATGGACCTTGGCTGGCTCCGGCACGGGCGGCATTCTGGCCTGGACCTCCTTCGGTTCCGGCTCAAGCGGCTCGCCGTCCCACTCCGGATCGCTGAAATGATGGTGCGCCTTCACAAAGTCGTAGATCGTGAAGTAATCCTTGCCGTCGTAGAGCCGTGTACCGCGCCCGATGATCTGCTTGAACTCGATCATCGAATTGATCGGCCGCAGCAGCACGATATTGCGCACGTTGCGGGCATCCACGCCGGTCGAAAGCTTCTGCGATGTGGTGAGGATGGTCGGGATGGTTTTCTCGTTGTCCTGAAAGTCGCGCAGGTATTGTTCGCCCAGCGCGCCATCGTCCGCCGTCACCCGCACGCAATAGAGCGGATCGGTGCTGATCTTCGTCTGGTTGATCAAATCCCGGATCACCAGCGCGTGCGCCTGGTTCGCGCAGAACACCAGCGTCTTCTCCCTCGGGTCGATCTGCGACATGAAGATATCAACCCGCTTCTTCTCGCGTTCCCTGATCTCGATGATGCGGTTGAAGTCGGCTTCCTCGTAGCGCCTGCCCGCCTCGATCTCGCCTTCGACCAGCGTGTCGTCGGGCGTGTAGACATACTCGTCCAGCGTCGTGGCGATCTGCTTCACCCGGAACGGGGTCAGGAAGCCATCATTGATGCCGTCCTTCAGCGAATAGACGAACACCGGCTCGCCGAAATAGGCGTAGGTGTCCACGTTGTCCTTCCGCTTCGGCGTCGCGGTCAGGCCAAGCTGCACCGCCGGCGCGAAGTAGTCGAGGATGCCGCGCCAGTTGCTCTCGTCGTTGGCGCCGCCGCGGTGGCATTCGTCGATGACGATGAAGTCGAAGAAATCCGGCGGGTACTCGCCGAAATAAGGCGATGGCTGGCCGTTCTGCGGCGGCCCGCTCATGAAGGTCTGGAAGATCGTGAAGAACAGGCTGCCGTTCTTCGGCACCTTGCCCTTCTTGCGGATATCCTCAGGAGCAATGCGCACGAGGGAACCAGGGTTCGAATCCTCGAAGGCCGAGAACGCATTGAATGCCTGATCGGCAAGAATGTTGCGGTCGGCCAGGAACAGGATGCGCGGCCGGCGGGTCGGTTCGCCGCTCGTCCTGAGCCTGTCGAAGGACCAGTCGCTCAGGTTCCAGCGGCTGTGAAACAGTTTCCAGGCGATCTGGAAGGCAATGAAGGTCTTGCCCGTGCCGGTCGCCAGCGTCAGCAGAATGCGCTGCTTCCCATCGGCTATCGCCGCCAGCACCCGCTCGACGGCGATGTCCTGGTAATAGCGCCCCTGGAAGAAACCGCCCCGGTCCTCGAACGGCACCGCGGCGAAGCGGTCGCGCCAGGCATTCGGTGCGGCAAAGGTGCGGTTCCACAGTTCATCCGGCGTCGGGTACTGCGGCAGCTCGCCTTCAAAGCCCGACTCCATGTCGATGCCGTAGATGCCCTGCCCGTTGCTGGCATAGGTGAAGCGGATGGCCAGCTTGCCCGCGTAATCCTTGGCCTGCCCCACGCCCTCCGTCAGCGGCTTGTCCCATGCCTTGGCTTCCACCACCGCCAGCTTGGTGTTGCGGTACTCCAGCACATAATCGGCGGTGAGCGCCTTGCCCCGCTTGCCGTGGCCCTCGATGCGGCCGAGCGTGATCGGATACTCGCGCCGCACGCGGCTGCCCTCGACCACGCCCCAGCCCGCCGCGGCTAGCGCGGGGTCGATATGTTCGGCGCGGGTTTCGGCTTCGTTCATGAGTAATATCCCTGTGGCCCCGGCAGGGATACTACATTCTTATAGAGAAGATGACTGCGGAACGACTTATACCGCTGAGGTAGAAGTGCGCTCTTTGGACGTAAGAATAGCGACCTGCCTCTCAGTCGCCTTCTGTAGAACCACCGTGTAGACCTTCTTCTTCTTTTCAGAAGAGGCATTTCGGATGAATTCAGAGAACGGCGTAGAGGCAACAGCCTTGCGCTTCTTAGAGAAAAGTTTCTGGATCAACATAAGTTCACTCTAATTCATGTCCAATAATTTCACAACGTCGGCGCGCGAGTACTTTTCAGGGATATGGTGATCGATCTGGTCAACCCCAGCCTTGTACATCCGATTGGAGTTGTCATTGTTTTTCAACAACAGATCAACCCCGATCTCCTTGCCAAACTCCTGTTTCAGTCGATTGACGACGTCCCGGGCAGCAAAATATTGTTTTACAAAGTCCTCTTTCAGAATTCGTCGCCCTTCTGCCGCTTCCCGCGCTTGCACGAAATTCCAGGCCAGTAGCGGCTCCTGATAGACATAAAGCAACTGCACCACACGCCCTTTCTTCAGGGAGCGTTTGACGTTATCGCGTGCCTTGTCGTAATTGGACAGCGTACCGTCCAGCAGGAAGCTTTGCCCTTGTTCAAGGGCCAGGTCATGGATTTTCTCCACCAACACCGAAACCGCCTTCTGAAACAGCCAGGCATTGGTGCCGTCGTATTTCTGGAACTCCGCACGCAGATCATCCGGATCAATACGAATAATGGGGGTGCCATCGAGTTCCTTTAACAACTCTATGGAGGCCTCTGTTTTCCCGGCCCCTGGGGAGCCCGCCATGAAAACGGATACGGGGTTTTCTTCGGGAAGGAATATCTCCGGATCAGTCAGCCGCTTCGCAATGGGCTTTTTGTTTGCGCGGGCGAACTCAAGTGCCGCTTGCTGAATGCTTGCTTCCGCTTCCGTCAGATCCATCTAAAGTCCTTAAAGCTGGCCGCTATGCGTCAGGCGAATCCCAGAAAAACCGCCAGCGCCCGATTCACCGCCAGCATCGTCTCGTCGTCCAGATGCCCCATCACCGTGCCCACTTTTTCGCGCGCCACCGATTGCGGCTTGTCCACCATCACCTGCGAAGGCTTGGACAGGCCGTTCAGTTCGCCCGGATTCACCGCAATACGAAACAACGGTGCATCGCGCAATTCGCCGGTCACCGGCAGAATCGTCACGGAAGGATGCGCGTCGAACAGGTCGGACTGGATCACCAGCGCCGGGCGCGGCTTGCCGAGATCGCCCTGCAAGGCCACCGTCACCAGATCGCCACGCCTCATCGCCAGCCTTCGCGGTCGCCTGCCGCCTCAAGCCAATCCGCGGTGTCCCGCTCATGCGCATCGCCCTGCAACAGGCGGGACTGGCGGCGGCACTCCTCGGCAAAGCCCGCGCGCCGCGTATCCGGCACCCAGATCTGCACCGGACGCAGCCCGGAAGCCCGCAGCGCAGCGCGATGCTTCTGCACGCGCTCCGATGTACTTGGTCTCATGAAACCCCCCAATAACCCATGTTACATGAAACAAATGGTAGCCCGCTTTTTTGTTACATGCAACAACCCGGCTGCTTGTCACAAGGCCCCGCTGAAGGCCTGGTGCAGCAGGGATTGCTTCAGCGCATCGAGGGCGGCGAGCTTGCGGTGGTAGAGGGATTTGAGGCGCTGGGTTTCTTCTTGCAGTGTTTCGAGATTGTCCGCAATCCGTCGCTGTTCGGCTATGGGTGGCATAGTGAACTCGAAGTCCTTGATCTGCTGCCCGCTGATGTGCGGGACGCCAATCCCTGTCTGAATGCCAAGAATATGCCTGGTGAATGCAGCACTTCCGATGAGATACATTAAAAAACGGTTATCGAGATTCGTTCCACCGCGAAGGCGAGCCGTCCGCTGCACAAGCAAACACGGCAGATCATCGGCAGTAATGGTCGCGTGTTTCAGACCAGCTTTGACCCAAGGGCGATCCATCGCCAAGACGACATCGCCCTCCTGAAGTCGGTATCGGTCGTAATTTCCAGTGTCATTGATCGGCCACTTCTTCACGTCGTCCCAACGAAGGTGCCGCTCGGACAATCGAGGACGGTATGCAGGTTGCAGCTTTCCAGCAGCAGTTTGCGCAGGCTGACCGAGGCGTTGTCGGTATTGCTCAAGAAAGTGTTTTTGATGACGACGCCGGCACGGCCGCCGGCCTTGAGCATCTTGATGAAGTGCTGCAAAAACAGGAAGGCGGTTTCGCCGGTGCGGATGGGGAAGTTCTGCTGGACTTCCTTGCGCTCTTTGCCGCCGAAGGGCGGGTTGGCGAGGATGACATCCATGCGGTCCTTGTCCTGGATGTCGGCGAGGTTCTCGGCCAGGGTGTTGGTGTGGACGATGTTGGGCGCCTCGATGCCGTGCAGGATCATGTTCATGATCGCGATGACGTAGGCGAGCGACTTCTTTTCCTTGCCGTAGAAGGTGCGGGTTTGCAGCGTCTTGAGATCGGCGGTGGTGAGCTGGGATGGTGACTGTCCTTCGACAGGCTCAGGACGAACGGGATTTTTCAGGTAGTCGAAGGCTTCGCACAAAAAGCCCGCGCTGCCGACGGCGCCGTCGTAGATGCGCTCGCCGATTCTGGGCTTGACCACCTGCACGATGGCACGAATGAGCGGGCGCGGGGTGTAGTACTCGCCGCCGTTGCGCCCGGCGTTGCCCATGTTGCGGATCTTGGCTTCGTAGAGGTGGCTGAGTTCGTGTTTTTCGGTCTGCGAGCGGAAGCGCAGTTCGTCGATGTGGTCGATGATCTCGCGCAGGTTGTAGCCGCTGTGGATCTTGTTCTTGATCTCGCCGAAGATCTCGCCGATCTTGTATTCGAGGGTGTTCGCGCTATCCGCTTTGTGTTTGAAGCCGTGCAGGTAGGGAAACAGTTGCTTGTCCACGAAGTCGCGCAGGTCGTCGCCGGTGAGCGCCCTGTTGTGGTCGAGCCTGCCGGCCTGGTCCTTCGGCGCGGCCCAGCTTTCCCAGCGGTAGGGCGCGTCGAGGATGTAGGCATAGTTCTTCCCCTCCAGCGCGGCCTCCGTGGCCTTGTCCTGCTCCAGCCCATCCAGGTATTTCAGGAACAGCAGCCAGGAGGCCTGCTCGGTGTAGTCGAGCTCGGTGGTGCAACCGGCCTCTTTCCAGAGAACGTCGTCGATGTTTTTGAAGGCTTGTTCGAACATGGGCAGTCGCTGAACCGGGAAGATTGGCCGCAATGGCGTTCACAGGACGGGAACGGGCCAGGCCGATATTTTGTGGCGCCCCGAAGACGAATCGAACGTCCGACCTACCCCTTAGGAGGGGGTTGCTCTATCCACTGAGCTACCGGGGCGTGGCGCGCATTCTACCGAATGACGCGTGGATTAACGAGCGATCGCAAACCCACCCTGTTGGCCGCAGGCAGTCTATGATGTGATACAGGAGAACGTATGCTCAAAATGATAATGGGCGGACTGGCCGTGCTGCTGCTGGCCGCGAGCGCAGCCTTCTGGATGCTGAGGCCCGGCACGCAGCGGATGGAAGGCAGCGCCGCGCCGGATTTTGCCTTGCCGGACCAGAACGGCCGGATTCATCGTCTGGGCGACTATGCCGGGCGCTGGCTGGTGCTGTATTTCTACCCGCGCGACGACACGCCGGTCTGCACGCGGGAAGCCTGCCGTTTCCGCGACGACATCGGCACACTGGGCAAACTCGATGCGGACGTCATGGGCATCAGCGTCGACAGCACCCGGTCGCATGCCGAATTTTCCCGCAAATACAGCCTGCCGTTTCCGCTGCTGTCCGACCCGGACGGGCGCACCGCCGCGGCCTACGGCAGCCTGCTCAATCTGGGCCTGATGCGTTTTGCCCGGCGCCACACCTTCATCATTGCGCCGGATGGGCGCATTGCAGCACGCTTCGACCATGTGGACCCCGCACACCACGCCGAAGAAGTCAGGGATGCCCTGCTGGGTCTGCAGCGCGCCGGGGCCCGAACCCTTTCGCCACCCGGCCGTGACTGAGCACCCGGCTCCCCCGGATCCCGAGCCCATGCACAAGGGGGCGTCCTCCCTTATCGTCGCTGCCTTTGTCACCCTGATCGCGCTGATCTGCGGCCTCCTGTTGAACAGCCTGCTTCAGCTCGAAGCGCTGGGCGAGCAGCTGGACGTCGTGGTCGAGCACCACAACCGCAAGATCGACCTCATCACGCAAACCCAGGTGGCGGCGCATATCCGCACCGACAGCCTGTTCCGCATGGTGTTGGCCGACGATCCGTTCGATCGTGATGTCCATTACATGCGCTTCAACCGCGCGGGATTTCTGGTCATGCAGGGCCGCAATGCCCTGCGCGAGATCGGGTTCTCTCCCGATGAGCAACGCAACTTCGATGCCCAGACGCAGTTGACCAGACAGATCCGGGGCGTGCAGGAATACGTGATCGACCTGCTCAATGCCAATCGCAACCAGGAAGCACGCCAGGTGCTGGCACGCGAAGCCATTCCCCTGCAGGAAACCTTCAACCAGCAACTGGCCGACATGCGCACCGTTTATCAGCACGCCAACCAGGCGGCCCAGCGGCAGGCCCAGCTGACCTATCGGCGCGCACTCTTTCTCACGCTGCTGTTCGGCCTCGCGGCCATCACGCTGGCCCTGCTGATCGCCTGGTATGCGATCCGCAAGCTCGGCCTGAAATCGCGGCAGATACGCGACCAGATGACCGAGCTGGAGCAGTCACGCGCCGCACTGCGGGAAGAAGCCACCCACGACCCCCTGACCGGACTGGCCAACCGTCGGTTGTTCTATGACCGGCTGCAGCAGGCGATCCGCCATGCCCTGCGCTATGGCGGCAAGGTGGGCATCCTGTATGTGGACCTGGATCGCTTCAAGGACATCAACGACCGGCATGGCCATCATGTCGGCGATGCCGTGCTGATGGAGGTTGCGCAGCGGCTGCTGGATTGCGTGCGCGAATCGGACTCGGTGGCACGGCTGGGCGGAGACGAATTCGGGGTGCTGCTCGAAGGCGTGCAGGGCAGCCCGGACTGCATTGCCGCCGCCCTCAAGATCGAGCAAAGCCTGGCGCACACCACCCGCTTCGGCAACCTGCGCCTGGAGATCGCAGCCAGCATCGGCCAGGCCGTCTACCCCGACGACGGCAGCGACGAGGACGCATTGATCCGGGCGGCCGACGCCGCCATGTACCGGGTCAAATCCGGTTGCGAGTCGGAACGCCAGGCCAGCCTGCCGTTCTAGGGTGTGTTAAGGAAGCGCTGAACAAGTCCTTCGACAAGCTCAGGACGAACGGCAAGTTGTTGATTCCGTTCGTGGTGGCCCTTCGGCAAGCTCAGGACAGGCCGGTCGAACGCTCTCCTGAGCGAAGTCGAAGGGCATGAGCGGAATCAACTTGTTCAGCGCTTCCTTAAGGAAACGCCCTGGTGAAACGAATCAGTGCGGCTTGAGGCGGGTCGCCTCGCGTTCGCGGCGCGCCTTGGCACTCCAGATCCACACGTACTGCACGCCCGATGTCACGGCGATGACGAACACCCCGACGAACAGCGGCAGCTGCCAGTCGCCCGGCGCCAGCAACCCGGCCAGCCCGCCCAGCACCAGCGCCAGCAGCGCGAATTCGGCGAACATGTGCGTCTTGCCGAGCCAGGTCGGATGGATTTCCAGGTGCCCCGCCAGCCCGCGATAACTCAGCGCGCCCAGCACGATGACGGTGTCGCGCAGCAAAATCGCCAGCGTCACCCAAGA
>JAJZRT010000568.1:2311-3820 GCA_021802595.1 Pseudomonadota bacterium | reverse complement strand
CACGGCTGCCACACGCGCCGCGGTTTCCTCCCTGGAGCTTTGTCCAACGCCTACCCTCACACCGAGGACCACGTGAGGTCGTCTGCGCGCGCGGGCAGGCATCGGACAAACCTAAACCAAAGCGGGAGTTGGACATGGTATGTCGCAGCGGCCGCAACGATGCGGTTAGCGGCGCCGCGCCGTTCGACTGAGCGCAAGGAGCTTAGGCTGGTGTCCGTGGAACCGGCAGCAGCCCACTCGGCCGAAGCTGCCTCTAGACGGTCCTCGTGGCTGCGGTCGCCATGGATCAGGCAGCGGTCGCCGAATGCACCTGCACGCTGACCGGGGGCTTCCCACGAGTGGGCTGCGCCTTACACTTGCTGCACCTGGGGACCGGCAATGCGATTGCGCGGGACAGCTTTCGTGTGCAGACCCGCCACCCACGGGGCGGCTCTATCAGGTATCCGCTTGAGACGAACGACCTGCAATCGAATCAGATCATGTCCGTCAACTTCGAACTTCACGATCTGATCGCGTTCCGAGCTGTCGCCGAATTGGGAAATTTCCGCAAGGCAGCCGAAGCCGTTCACATCTCCCAACCCGCATTCAGCCGGCGTATCGACAAGCTGGAGCAGGCTCTGGGCATCCGACTTCTCGAACGGACCACGCGTGAGGTGAAGCTCACCGCCGTGGGCCGCGAGTTCGCACGAAGCATAAGCACATTGCTGGACGGGCTCGACGAGACCCTGCTGACCGTGCGCGGGGTCGGTACCGGGCGCATGGGCGAGGTGTGCATTGCCTGTGTTCCGTCGACGGTGTATTACTTCCTCTCCAATGTCATTCAGCGCTACAGGGCGAAGTACCCCAAGCTGCGGGTACGCGTGTTCGACGCGAGCGCCAACGAGGTGCTGGCCGGGGTCGCCAGCGGAGAGGCGGATTTCGGGATCAATTTCCTCGGAGGCTCGGAACCCGAAATCGACTACCGTCCCTTGCTGACGGAGCGATTCGTCATCGCCTGCCGGCGCGACCACCCCCTGGCCTCATTGCGCAAGGTCACATGGCGTGACCTGGAGGGGCACGACTTCATCCTCACCGCCAAGTCCTCGGGCAACCGGCTGCTGCTCGACCAGGCGCTGGCGGGAACCTCCACGCGCCTGCGCCCGGTCTACGAGGCGCAGCACGTCACCACCATGCTCGGCTTGGTCGAAGCCGGGCTTGGCGTGGCCGCGGTTCCGTCGCTGGCCATGCCGCAGTACGAGCACCCGCTACTGATGAGCTTGCCTCTGGGGGAACCCGAGGTCACCCGTGGCATCGGGCTCATCAAGCGCAAAGGGCGGCAACTCTCGCCCGAGGCCCAGCAGATCTACGACTTCGTCTCGGCCGGGCACCCGCAAGCGAAGGCCGACAAGGCGAAGGCAGCCACGTCGGCGCGCCCCAGGCGAAAGACGCCCTGAGGCACGCCCGGGGGCGTGCCTCAGCGCAGGCTCGCCAGCACCCGATCGACCATCACCATGGACTGGCCCAGGATCG
>JAJZRT010000568.1:0-2301 GCA_021802595.1 Pseudomonadota bacterium | reverse complement strand
GGTTTTGGGCTGGCGCTCGAGACCGGCTCGATCGACATGCGGGGAGATCTCCGGATGCGCGCACAGCAGTTCGAGCAAGGGCTTGCCCTCCGCGATGGCCTGTCGGCACAGATCGTAGACCAGATCGTGCGCGTACTCGCGCCCGATGTATTGGCCCAGGCCCATCATCACCGCCTCGCTCATCACCAGGCCATCGGTCAGCTCGAGGTTGCGCCGCATGGCCGCGGGATCGACCTGCATGCCCTCCACTACCTGCCGGCTCTGACGCAGCGCCCCGGCCATGAGGCAGAACGCCTCCGGCAACACGATCCATTCGATTTCCCAGGGGCCGGTGGAACGCTCGTGGTCCGCGACCATGGCGTCCATCAGGGACGCCGCGTGCTGGCGCACCACGCTGATGGCCGCGTGGATGTAGCAACTGGCGATGGGATTGCGCTTTTGCGGCATGGTCGACGAGGAGCCGCGCCCGTGGTGGTAGGGCTCGTAGACCTCCCCCACTTCAGTCTGCATCATCAGCTTCACGTCCATGCTGAGCTTGCCGAGGGTTCCGCCCACCAGTCCGAGGAACGCCCCCACCTCGGCGATGTTGTCGCGAATGGTGTGCCAGGCGATCAGCGGCTGGCGCAGCCCGAGTTCCGCGCACAGCCCGGCCTGCGTTTCCATGGCGCCCCGCTCCAGCGAGGCCAGCGTGCCCGCCGCGCCCGCGAACTCGCCCACGAGCACGCGTTCCTTGAGCTGGCCCAGGCGCTCGCGATGGCGCTCGATGGCGGACAGCAGCCCCGCCATCTTGTAGCCGAAGGTCACGGGAATGGCCTGCTGCAGATTGCTGCGCCCGATCATCGGCGTGTCCCGATACTCGCGGGCCAGGTGCGCCATGGCGGCCGAGATGCCCGCCAGCTCGCGATCGACGATGGCCAATGCCTCGCGAATCTGCAGCACCGTGGCGGTATCGGTGATGTCCTGGGTGGTGGCCCCCCAGTGGCAGTACTCGCCCAGCTTGTCGCGGCACAAGGCGTTGAGCTGAGAGACCACGCCGAGCACCGGATAGCCGATTCGCTCGGTCTGCTCGCGCAGCTTGGCCATATCGATCTGCTCGATGTGGCAATGACGGACGATTTCCTCGGCCGCTTCCTGGGGGATCAGGCCCAGGCGCGCCTGCACGACGGCCAGCGCCTTCTCGATGTCCAGGTACTTCTGGGTGCGGTTTTCGTCGGACCACACCTGCCGCATTTCGTCGCTGCTGAAGATTCCCTGGAAGATGGTGGAATCGATGATGGAAGAGGCCATGGTGCGAATGAGGTAGAGGGAAGAAAGATCAAAGCCCGGCTCGGCGCAGGATGCGCCAGGCCTGGAGCACTACGGGACGGTCCACCATGCGGCCGTCGACGCTGGCGGCGCCCGCGCCTTGCGCATCGGCGGCCACGACTCGACGTGCCCAGTCCACTGCCGCGGCATCGGGGGCGAGGCCCGCGTGCACCGGACCGACCTGGCTGGGATGTATGCACAACTTGGCGCCGAATCCGCGGCGCCTGAACCAGGACCAGTCCGACAGCAGCCGAGGCTCGTCGCGCAATTGGGGCGTCACACCCGCGACGGGGGCCTGAAGTCCTGCGATGCGCGACGCCCGCACGATTTGCGCGGCCGCCTCGGCCAGGGGCTGCGGATCCTCGTCGATGTCCAGTTCCAGATCGAAGGCGAAATCCAGCGTTCCGAAGACCAGCCGTTGCACGCCGGTCGCCGCGGCGATGCCGCCGCAGGCGTCGAGGCCCCGCGCGGTCTCCAACAAGGGCAGCACGAGCGCGTCGGCATGCGCGTCGCGCACACGTGCCACCTGTTCCGGATGCTCGGCTTTCGGGAGCATGACCAGACGGATGCCCGAATCGCGGAGCAGGCGCAGGTCCTCGCCAAAGCACTCCGACCCTGCGTCGTTGATGCGCAGCGCCAGGCGCTCCAGGGTCCGCGCATCGCGCCCCGCAGCCCAGCGCGCGACATGCACCCGGGCTTCGGTCTTGGCCTCGGAATCGACCGCGTCCTCGAGGTCGACGACGACCACATCGGCAGCACTGGCGACGGCCTTGTCGAAGCGCTCCGGTCGGTTTCCGGGCACGAACAGATAGCTGCGCGCGGGATGGTTCATATGGCGTTCGCCGCGCGCAGCGCCCCGATCGCGGCGCTGTCCAGGCCGAGTTCGCCCAGGATGGCATCGGTATGCTCGCCCAGCGCCGGAACCGGATCCATGCGCGGATCTCCATCGTCCCAGCTGCCGGGGGGCAGCAAGGCCGGCAAAGTGCCCACGGGGGA
>JAJZRT010000567.1 GCA_021802595.1 Pseudomonadota bacterium | reverse complement strand
GGAACCGACGAGTTCCTGCATCAGCTGTACGTCGTCGAGCCTGGTCAGGCGTAGGTGGCTGGCCGAATGCGAGCCGATTTCCATCCCGCTGTCCTGCATTTCGCGCAACTCGTCCGCATTCAGCAGGCGGCCCCCTGGCCGTCCGTCATCGGGCCAGCGAGGCATCTCGCCGACCGACCCTGACACGATGAACCAGGTGGCGCGCATGCCGCGCTTCTGGAGCTCCTCACAGGCAGCGAGGTTGTCGGCGTAGCCGTCGTCAAAGGTAACGACGGCCGTGCGGCCTCGCCATCGTTGTGCCGGCGTGGCGACCAGCTCGGCCACGGTCGGCGTTTCGTAGCCTTCAGCGGCCAGAAAGTCGAGCTGGTCGCGGAACTGGCGCATGGATACGGCCCAGGGCCACGCTGGCGTGCCTTTGCCGGGCGTGACGGCGTGATACATGAGCATGACCGGCCCATGCTGACCGGCCTGACGGTGGAGCGCGCGTGAGAGGGGATCGATCCAGGTCATGCGGGGGATTTGGCGAGCCTGAGCCGGGTTTTCCAGCGCGCGGTTTCCGAGGCCAGGGCCGGGATGGGCAGGTACAGGAAGCAAATCGCATACACCAGCCCGCCCGCGGCGGTCATGGACAACACATACAGTGCGTCGACCGACTGGATGGATGGCGGAATCAGGTGATTGGCGAGCCACAGCGCGGCCAGCAGGATGGTGTTGAGAAGCGCTGCCGGCATGAAGGCCCGAACAAGGTCGGTCCAGCGGGCGTCGAGCGACTGCTTGGCGAGCCAGAACATGTGCAGCGCGAGATAGAGCAGGGCGAAGAGCATGCCGGTTGCCACGCCGGTCAATCCGTATGGCAGACCGGCCAGGATGGCGATCGAGGCCACGCCGATCATGATGGCCTGCGCCACCAGTTCCTTGCCAAGCCAGCTGCGTGCGGCCAGCACCGCGCCGGACAGGTTCTCGATCATCATCAGGGGGGCGGCCAGGCTGAGAATCATCAGGGGGGCAGCCGTATCGGCCCAGCGATGGCCGAACAGCGTGACGACCAGCGGCTTGGCCAGCCACAGGAAGCCGACATAGAACGGCAGGGCGTAGACGGCCACCAGCGTCAGGCTGCGGAAAAACAGGTAGCGGGATTTGTCGAGATTGTCCTGTTCCTTCGCCAGGGCGCGGAACAGGACTTCGTAAACCGACCCCGTGATGAAGCCGTGCGGGCGCGCCGCCAGGCTTTCGGCCTTGTTGTACAGGCCTACACCGGCTGGGCCCAGGCTGCGCGACAGGATGAAGGTGGGCAACTGGATGCGTATGTAACAGACGATGTTGTTGGTGGAGGCCAGGAGCCCGTAGCGCATCAATTCACCCGCGCGCGCGAAGTCGAAGCAGATGCCGGGGCGCCAGCGTGCATACCAGGCAAACTGGAGAGCGCCTGCCATCGAACTGAACAGGCCGGCGAGGATCAGGCTCCAGGGACCGTGGCCGAAGTAGGCCAGGCTCAAGGCAATGCTGTTGTAGACCACCAGATTGGCCAGTTGTACCGCGGACTTGGCCTTGAAGCGCATTTCCCGGTGCAGCATGTTGCTGGGCACGTTGAAAAACGGGCGGACCAGAAAGGACAGCGCCGCCACCCGCAGCAGGTCGGTGTAGAGGGGATTGCCGTACCAGCGTCCGAACCAGGGGGCGATGACGAAAAAGAAGCTGACGATCGCCAGCCCGATGAGGAATTGCAGCGTGAACAGCAGATCGTAATCGCGCTTGCCGGCTTCCTTGGCGCGTACGATGGCCTGTCCCATGCCGCCGCCAGCAACGAAGCCGGCCAGGCTGGTGAAGATCTGGATCGTCGCCACCATGCCGAACTCGGCGGGAAACAGCAGCCGCGCAAGGATCAATCCCAGCGCAAAGTTGATGACCTGGCTGCCGGTGTTGCCGATGAAAACCCATTTGGCGCCGTGGCGCATGGAATTGCCCAGGCTCATTGTTTCGACGAACGGGTGAATGCCGGCAGGCTGCAATGTTCAAGAATCACGGTAGATGCAGTCAATGTGGGGTTTCAGGAGGGCACGACAAGCTTTTCCCTGTTTGGATGCGCTCTGTTTGTGTGTGTGTCTATAGGGGGTCTGGTCGTTTTCTGGATCGGTCGGTTGGGTGCCGAGTATACCGGCAGCACGTTGTGCTGCTGGCCCGCCAAGACAAAAAGCAAGACACGTACCATTGCAGTGGCGGGTGTTGCATCAATGGCTCCGGCCCAGCCATCGTTTGACCGAGAGGGCGAGTTGTCCGATCCCGGGTACGCGTTTCAGCTTCCTGAGCAAACGGCTATCGATACGTGCGTTGGGCAGGAAATGAGCCCGCTCCATCCTGGCGAAATTGCTGTCCGGGGGGATGTCGAAGTTCCCACGCATACGTCGAATCGCGGCCAGCGATTCCTTCAGGTTGTGTTCGATGTAATCGATCTGGCTGCTCCATGCGATGTCGTTGCCGATATGGAACGTGAGGGGCAGATCGTTGATGCGCTGGGCGCGCAACCCGCTCGCGGCATCCAGCGCGATGAACAGCAGATAGTCGAAGTGCGCCGCGCCGATGCAGCAATTGCCGAGGTCGAGTTGCGAAACGTAGGATTTCGGGAACACGAAACAATCGTAACCATAGGCAATCTGGCCAGATTGCCGGTACATCTCGGGCAGTTGCTCGATGCTGTCGTAGTGGCTGGAAATGTTTCTCCGATAAATGATGAAGGGTGTGCCGGGCTCGAACCGCTTTTCCACGATGTCGTTCAGCGCAACGTAGAAATCGGGTTGGACAGCGATATCCATGTTGGTAAAGACCAGGTACTCGCATTCCGACGACTCGGCGCCCAGTCGCAGGATGTCGGCTACCAGGGGGAAAAGCCGCCGGGGGGACATCGGCTGGATGTCCTGGACCGTTCGATCAAGGTGCCCGGCAAGCGTGGCGGGCGGCTTGATCGCGCTTTCGTCGCCGGGCAGCACGACGGCATGGATCTCGACCTGGATGCCTTGCTTGCGCGCTTCTTCCTCAGCGACGCGCAGGCTTTCATAGGTGATTCTGCTCGCGATTCCGTGTTCGGAATTTTCGGGGCACGGAAATGGATTGATGACGTGACAGAAGGTGATAGGCATGGTCATGTGCACGGTTTGACCTGGTGGAGGCGGGGGCCCCGCCCATCAGAGAGCGTTGCGGTCTCGGGAATCCGGCCCGATGATTCGGTGACGGATGCTGCGGCGGGTTGATCGACGCATTCGCGGGGGCCGTCGGCGGGAACACGAAATGCAACCAGCAGATGATCTTTTGCGGAACGCCAGTGCGGCGGCGTTCGGCAGGCCGGGCGGCAGGCCTTGCCTTTGCTCAACGCATAGAGACGTCGAAGGGTGTACGCAAGGTTCGGCAGATAGCGATAAAACAGGTTTGCCGCTGCCTGAATGAACGCTTCGGAAGCCTTGGCGGGTTCGTGGCTGAACAGGACCAGGTCCTCGACGGCCAGTCCCAGTTCTGCGGCGGCGTGCTCACACCAGCGCGGATTGATGAACGAGATGTGTTCGGCGATGCTGCAGTACCAGTACATGCCGCCCATGATCCGCCATGGCGTGGTCGCCGTGTTTCCGGTCGACAGGATGATCCGTCCGCCCGGGCGGGTTGCCCGGGCAAGGGAGGCGAGAAATGCCCTGGGATTGCCGACATGCTCGATGACGTCCATGGCAACGACGATATCGAAAGGCGAGCGCAGTGTGTCCAGATCGGAGAAGTCGCGCCCGACGATTTCGATCCCCTTCGCGGCGGCGTGTTCCGCGGCAAGCGGGTGCACCTCG
>JAJZRT010000566.1 GCA_021802595.1 Pseudomonadota bacterium | reverse complement strand
ACGGCGGCCCCGGCAGCGGCCTGTACAAGAGCACGGACGGCGGCGCGCACTGGACCGAGATCTCGCGCCACACCGGCTTTCCGCAGGGCGTGCTGGGACGCATCGGCGTCAGCGTCGCCGCCAGCGACCCCAGCACGGTCTACGCGATCGTGCAGGCCAAGGGCGGCGGCGTGTTCCGCTCGAACGACGCTGGCGCGACCTGGACGCGGGTCAACGCCAACTGGAGTCTGCGCCAGCGCGCGTTCTATTACATGAGCATTTTCGCCGACCCGACCGACGCCAACACGGTGTACGTGCCCGAGGTCGATGCGCTGTGGGTCTCGCACGACGGCGGCAAGACGTTCGCCAAGCTGCACACGCCGCACGGCGACAACCACATCGTCTGGATCAACCCCCACGATCCCCAACTGCTGCTGGAAGGCAACGACGGCGGCGCGACCGTCTCCACCGACGGCGGCCTGACCTGGAGCGGCGACCACAACCAGCCGACCGGGCAGTTCTACCACGTGGCGCTGGACGACCAGTTTCCGTTCCACATCTACGGCGCGCAGCAGGACGAGGGTTCCTTCGAGGGCCCCAGCGCCGCCAGCGCCGGCATGATTCCGCTGGGTGCCTGGCATCGCGTCGCCTACGGCGAGGCCACCTTCGTCGCGCCGCAGCCGGGCAACCCCGACATCACCTACGGCAGCGGCTACTTCAGCATCCAGCTGCGCTACGACCGCGCCACCGGCCAGTATCGCGAGGTCAGCCCCTGGCCCGAGTACCAGGAAGGTGCCGCGTCCAACCAGCTGAAATACCGTTTCGGCTGGACCCATCCGATCCTGTTCTCGGCGGCCAATCCCAAGGAACTGCTGATCGCTTCGCAATACGTGCTCAAGAGCACCGACGGCGGCGAGACCTGGACGCGCATCAGCCCGGATCTGACGCGCAACGATCCGCTGACCGAAAAACCCAGCGGCGGTCCGGTCGATCTCGACCAGTCCGGCGCGGAAATCTTCCCCGACATCGCCTCGCTGGCGCCCTCGCCGCTGGACGCCGACATCATCTGGGCGGGTTCGGCCGACAGCCTGGTCCACGTCACCACCGACGGCGGCAAGCGCTGGAAGCTGGTCACGCCCAAGGGCATCCCCGGCTGGGCGCAGATCAGCTCGATCGAGCCCTCGCACGTCGCCAAGGGCAGCGCGTACCTGACCGCTTCGCGCTACATGTGGGACGACTTCCACCCCTACGTGTTCGAGACCAGCGACTACGGCGCGCACTGGACGCCGATCACCACCGGCTTGCCCGACGACCAGTACGCCTTCGTGGTGCGCCAGGACCCGAACGACGCGCAGCTGCTGTTCCTCGGCACCAAGAACAGCGTGTTTGCCAGCTTCGACGGCGGCGCGCACTGGCAGCCGCTGGCGCTGAACCTGCCCAAGGTGCAGGTGCGCGATCTGGCCATCAACGTGCGCCAGGGCGATCTGGTCGCCGCGACGCACGGGCGCTCGTTCTGGATCCTCGACAACCTGGCCCTGCTCGAGCAGATGACCCGGCAGCCGACGGTCGCCGCCGACGCCGTGCAGGTATTCGCGCCCGAAACCGCGTGGTTGACCCACGTCTATGGGGTCAGCGAGTACGCCAGATTCGTGCTCGACGCCGGTGCCAATCCGCCGTTTGGCGCGACGGTGTTCTTCCACATCCCCGCCGGCTACGACGGCAAGACGCCGGTCACGCTGAGCTTCGTCGATGCGCAGGGACAGGTGGTGCGCCGCTTCGCGCTGCACCTCAAGGCCAAGGCGCCCAAACCGGCCGCCACCGTGCGCGACAACTGGACACCGATCCAGGCCAAGCAGGCCGCGGAGGACAAGCTCACTGCGATCGCGCCGGGCATGAACCACCTGCAGTGGAACCTGCGCTATCCGGATGCCACCGAAGTCACCGGCTTCCAGGCGCCGATCGCCGCCGGCGGACTCGACGACACCGTGGAAGGCCCCGCCGTGCTGCCCGGCCGCTACACCGCCGTGTTGGATTTCGGCGGCCGCAAGTCCGAACAGGCCTTCACCGTGGCGCTCGATCCGCGCCTGCATCCGGCATCGGGTGCGCTGGCCGCGCGCCTCGCGCTGGGGCTGAAGATCCACGCCGCGCTGGATACGCTGGACCGCACGCTCAACCAGGCGATCGCCCTGCGCGAACGGCTCGACGGCGCCGTGACCGCGGGCAAGCTGGCCAGGGCCAAGGCGCAGCCCGCGCTGAGCGCGCTCGATGCCGACATCGCCGATCTCGTCGCGCTGCAGATCCAGTCCAGCGAGGGCAGCCTGTTGCACGAGACCAAACTGCGCAGCCATTTGGCCTATCTCGCCGCCGACATCGACCTCAGCTACGACCGGCCGACGCAGGCCGAGTACGCGGTGTTCGATCACCTCGACCGCCAGGCGCAGGCCGGCGAACAGAAGCTGCACGCCGATATCGCGCAGGGACAGCGTTTGCTGTAGCGATCCTCGACGGAGCGGCGGATGATGTCTGCCGTTCCGCCATGATGACGGGATTCGCATCCGACTGGAGGGTTCGCGCATGGCCGGCATTCCATTCCGAAGATGGCCGTCCTCGTCGGCGCATGAGGACACGCGCGGTTTCATGCAGGTTTCTGGAGGCTCACACGGCTTGGGTTGCCGCGCACCGCAAGCAGGGGTGAGATTATTCATTCCGCGACAGGTTGTTTTCAGACAACTCAATCGCAGGCGCGGTATTCATTGATCGGAGGGCGCTCGGCATGAACGGGAAGCTGCAAATCACAACCTGTATCCGCCTGCTCGTAGGAGTCCTGGTGCTGGTGCTGTGGGTGCCCGGTGTCCTGGCCAAGGTGCCGGACCCCCTGCACGCGGCGGTTCAGCGCGGCAGCCACATCTTCGCGACCGATACCTTTGGTGGTCGTGGCATGACCTGCCAGAGTTGCCATTCGGGCGGCGGCAGGATCGCGGGCCAGCTGGCCAACGGCAGCAAGATTCCGAGCCTGAGCAATGCCGCCGCCATTTTTCCCCGCTACAGTCCGCGCGCCGGCAAAGTCATCACCCTCGAGGATCAGGTCCGTGCATGCATTGCTGGCGCACTCGGCGGCAAACCGCCGGAGTACGGCAGCCAGAAACTGACCGATCTGGTGAGTTACTTGACCTTCCTGTCCAACGGCAAGCCGATCGACATTGGTGGCAAACCGAAATAGGCGAGTGGCGCGCGGCACGATCCGAAGGCAAGAACCTCATCCAGGCGCAGGACGGTCGGCGCATTTGCCGATGTACATCCGGCGATCCGCGAGCTTTTGCATCTCGGCGATATCGGTGGTGTCCTCCGGGTAAATGGCTACACCGATGCTGACGCTGAGTTCGACGGGCTGGTTGTCGATCATGATCGGTTCTGCCAGCGCCTCCTCGAACGAACGGATGATCCGCGCAACGGCCGCGTGATTGGACAAGTCACTGAGGATCGCCACGAATTCGTCTCCGCCGAGGCGGGCCAGGGTGTCGCTCGCGCGCATCCTGCAGACAAAACGCTGCGCCACGGTACGCAGGGCTTCATCACCGGCGAAGTGGCCGAAGCGGTCGTTGATCTGCTTGAAGCGGTCCAGATCGAACGCGACCAGCGCCACCTGCTTGCGCGTATGCGCGGCCTGCTGCAATGCCTTCCGAAGACGGAGATCGTAGAGCCGTCGGTTGGGAAGTCCGGTCAGGTCGTCGTGCAGGGCGGCCAGCTCGGCTTGCGCCATCTGCTCCTCGAGCAGCGTCAGTATCATGCCGCTCGCCACGAGGAACTTCGGCAGGTTCCAAACCTCGCTCTCGACATGGATCG
>JAJZRT010000565.1 GCA_021802595.1 Pseudomonadota bacterium | reverse complement strand
GATATTCATTGCTTCCGGCGCGGTGTCCCATACCGACTGTCCGAACAGTTCGATGCGACCCGCCTGGGGCTTGAGCAGGCCGATGATCTCGCGCAGCAGCACCGACTTGCCGGTGCCGCTGCCACCGATCAGCGCGATGACCTCGCCGCGCGCGACCGACAGGCTGAGGCCGCGATGGATGCGGTGGCCACCGAGGGTCGTGGAGACGTCGCGGACCTCGATCACGCCCGCCATCAGATCCCCAGCCTCACGAAGGCCACGGCGAAGATCGCATTGAGGAGGATGATCGCGACCAGGCTCTGCACCACCGTCGAGGTGGTGTTGGCGCCGACGCTGCGCGCGTCGCGGGTCACCGACAGGCCCATGCGGCAGGCGATCATCGCGATGAAGATGGCGAACACCGGCGCCTTGCCGAGTCCCACCACCAGGGTCTTCAGCCGGATCACGTCGACCAGACGGTCCATGAACATGTGACCCGAGATATCGAGCTGCTGCTGCGCAACCAGCATGCCGCCGGCGATGCCGGCGATGTCGCCGATGAACACCAGCATCGGCATGGCGAAGAGCAGGGCCATCATGCGCGGAATCACCAGCACCGCCAGCGGCGACAGGCCGAGCGTGGTGATGGCGTCGATTTCCTCGGTGACCTTCATGGTACCGAGCTGCGCGGTGATGGCGGCGCCGGTCCGGCCCGCCAGCAGGACCGCCACGATCACCGGCGAAATCTCGCGCAGGATCGCCAGCAGCATGCCGTCGACGACAAAGATGTTGGCGCCGTACTGCTGCGCCTGGTCGCCCAGCAGATAGGCGAACACCACGCCGAGCAGGAACAGCATGCCGACCACGATGGGGATCGCCCCGGCGAAGATCGTGCTCATCTGCGCGCCGAATTCGCGCCAGCGCCAGTCGCGCGGCCTGCCCACCAGCCCCCCCAGTTCCACGAACAGGCGGCCGACGAAATCGAGCAGGCCGATGACATGCGCCCACATTGCCAGCGTGCTGCGCCCCAGCACCTCGAGCACGCCTTCGCGGCGCGGCGCGGGCTGTGCAGCCGTGGCCGTGCGGTGCTGCGCCACCAGATTCAGGACGGCCAGATGCTGCGGCTGGAACGCGCGCAACTCGGGCGGCGGGTCGTCCGCCCGCGGCCGCGCGGCCGACAGCAGCAGCCACGCGCCGTTGGTGTCGAGCTGGGTGACGCCGGCGCCGTCGAGGATGCGTACCTGCTTGCCGGTGAGATCGGGCAATGCGCCGGCGGCATCCGCCTGCCAGTCGCCGCTGGCGACCAGCGCGCCCTGGGTGTCGTCGAAGTGTGCCCGCGCCTGCGTCACGCCAGTCCCAGCGGATTGTCGGGGTCGATGCCGGGCATGAAGGGCAGGCCGCGTTCGCGATGGGTCACCTGATAGACGCAGCCGATCCAGTTGCCGACCACCGCTTCCGCCGTGTCGTGCCAGGTGTTGTCGAGCCGCGGCAGCAGCTGGGCCTCGGGGAAGGCCAGCGTCTCGCCGGCCTGCGTGCGCCGGCCATATTCGGCGAGCAGCGCCTGCGACTGGCGGTCGAAGTAGCGCACCGGAAACGGCGGGAACGCGGGCAGCCGGCCTTCGGCTGCGAGCAGCAGGTCGCGCTTGTATTCCTTCAGCAGCGACACCGTGTCGTATTCGGGATGGCCCTGGAAGAACACCGTGCGCAGGCCGTCTCGCGACACCGCGAGATGCACGCCGGCCTCCGCGCTTTCGACCAGCACCTTCACCCCGGCAGCCTCGAATTGCGCACGCGAGACGTCGTTCCAGCGCGAATGCGGCACGTCGAAACGCGTGTTGACATCGGCCACCAGCGGATGACGGCCGTCGGTGACGCGATGCTCGAACACGCCCCAGATCTTCTGCGGCTGCTTCACCCGCGTCTGGCCGTGGCGGAACTGCATCACCGCATGCGTGGCGAGACACGAGCACAGCGTCGAGGTGACGTGGTCCCAGGCCCAGTCGATCACCTCGATCAGCGGCTGCCAGAAGGGCTCGTCGGCGAGGTTGGGGTGGCTGACGTTGGCGCCGGTGATGATGAGCGCGTCGAGCCCCTTCTCGCGGATCGCCTCGAAACTTTCGTAGTACTGCGCGATATGCGCCTGCGCCTTGTCTCCCCGCGGCAGCGTCGGCAGGGTGAAGGGGTGCATGTAGAACTGCGCGATCGGATTGGATTCGCCGACCAGCCGGTAGAACTGCCGTTCGGTCGCCTCCAGCGCGGCGTCCGGCATCATGTTCAGCAGGCCGACGTGCAGCTCGCGGATCTCCTGGGTCGCCGCGCGCCCGGTCGACAGCACCGTGATGCCGTCGCGGCGCAGGCGCTCGAAGGTGGGCAGGGCATTGTGCGCGACCAGCGGCATGTCAGCGTTCCTTGCGCGCCACCGCGGCTTCGACCAGCGCGAGGAAATCGCGTTCGTCGCGCACCTGCGCCACTTCCTGCGAGGTCACGGTGTAGCCGTGCGGCTTCGCGATCGCCTCGTAGCGCGGGATGCGCGAATGGAACAGGCGCGGGAACACCCAGCGCGCGAAATCGTCGGGCTCGATCTGGGCGACGAATTCGAGCCCCTTCTCCTGCAGGTAGGCCGGCAGGTGCTCGGCGAGAAAGGCCGGGCGGAAATACAGCGGCTTGGGATCGGACTGCGCGCGCCGGATCAGCGTGTCTTCCTCCTCGCGCGTGGTGGTCTGGATGTAGAGGATCAGCGTGTGCTCGGCCAGCAGTTCGACCACGCCGGGCGCGTCGAGCTCGCACAGGCTGCCGCCGACGTCGTTGACGAAATGCGGGTAGCCGTAGATTTCCTGGCCCTTGCGGATGAACTCGGGCACGTCCTTCATGGCGGCGATCTCGGCATCGCGGTAGGCGGCCTGGCGGCGCGAGAACTCGTCGAGGGAGAGCCCCCCCCATTCCGGCCCGCCGAGCTTGCCGACGAAGGTGAGCACCGGACCGAGGTCATGGATCTTGATGTTGTTCTTGATGTCGATCCAGTCGTTGCGCAGCAGTTCGCGCAGGAAGGGCACGCTCATCGCCTGCTGCTTGATGAGATCCAGGATCGGCTCGTCGAGGTAACGCGTGCCGATGCGGTAGTCGCCGGAAAAATGGAACCAGTCGTGGCCGCGCAGCATGGAGGAGATGTGCGTCTTGCCGACGCCGGACATGCCGAGCAGGGTGATGCGCTTGGTCGGCCAGGCGCGGAAGGAATCAGGCGTGAAATGCATGGTGTCGTTTTTCGTGGAATCAGCGCGAAGCCTACCGAAAAGCCACCCAATACAAAAGAGCGTCCGCGTCCCCCGCAGAGCGGTTTGCCTGCCGTCCCCCCGCTACTCATGGCTC
This sequence comes from Pseudomonadota bacterium, assembly GCA_021802595.1. Next base: position 482 of record JAJZRT010000565.1, on the reverse strand, counting down.
GACTGGAACGCGACGGCGTGGACAAAATTGGGATGGGGCATCCCGCCACCATGCGACACCCGCTCCAGGATCCACTATAGCGTCGCCCTGGACACGCCAAGCTGACGGACCGACAAACTCCGCCGATCCCCTGCTCAGGAAGGCCATCGGCCCCCGCTTTGGTGCACCCGCAGGCAAAGGCCGCACCAATTCCGGTCACGCCCCGGCGACGCCCATGCCGGATCCGGCCGACCGTGCGAGGCCGCTTCCTTATCCGGCGGGCCCTTGCCGGCTATCCGACGCCGCACACGATGGCTGGCACAGCGGTTGCTTTCAGAAGTTCAACGGGAAAGGCGGCGCGTTATCGCCCGCCCGAACCGCGAAGGAGGGCCAGGCTTGCGGTCCCGTGGATGCGAGTCCGCAAACCGCCAGCGCCGCCAGTCAGGCGGAGCCTCACGGAGGGACAAAAAACAGCCCGGGAGACGCGCGGGTCGCGCTCCCGG
>JAJZRT010000564.1 GCA_021802595.1 Pseudomonadota bacterium | reverse complement strand
CAGGATGCCGGCTAACGGCCGGACGCCGCGAGGCGAGGAACAGGGCCACAGAGACGAGCGTATTAAGTTACGGTGAAACGCGGTAACCTCCATCCGGAGCAACACCAAATAGGCAGGCGATGACGCGGCTCGCCGAGTCTGCGGGTAGGTGGCTTGAACCGGCCAGCAATGGCCGGTCTAGAGGAATGGTTGCCCACGACAGAACCCGGCTTATCGGCCTGCTTTTCCACTTCTCATTCAATTCAATCACTTAGCTATTTTTTCTAAAAATGGCACTAGGAAAAGCGGCTAAGCGCCGGTTTTTCCAGAAACTTATCCACAACCCGAAACCACCCCTAAGTCATTGAGGCGTAGGGGTTTTTTTGCGCCCGGTGTCTTGACCCCCCCAAAACTATCCCCTATAGTGGGGCCAAGTGGTGATTGGTGGGAAGTTGTGGGAGAATGCGCCCGTCCGATCGCAATCAATTTCAATACGGGGAGAGCATGTTTCGCGGGGTCGCAACGGTCAGCCTGGATAGCAAGAACCGGCTCGTGGTGCCGGCGCGCTATCGCGACGCCCTGCTGGTGAACGCCGGTGGGCGGGTGGTCATCACCGCCGACCCCAGCCAGTGCCTGCTGCTCTATCCCTTGCCCGAATGGGAGCCGATCGAGAAGAAGCTCAACGGCCTCTCCGATTTCAATCCCCGCACCCGCAGCCTCAAACAATTGCTCGTCGGCTACGCGCACGACATGGACATGGACGGCGCTGGCCGCGTCCTGCTGCCGCCCATGCTGCGCAAGTTCGCCGAGCTGGACAAGAACGTCGTGCTGGTGGGGCAGGGCAGCAAGATCGAATTGTGGAACGAGGCGCGCTGGGAGGCTCAGGTGTTGCAGGCGCTGAGCTTCAGCGACGACGCGCTGCCGCCCGAACTGGAGGGATTCACGTTGTGATGGAGACCGCCCATGTGCCGGTGCTGGCACAGGAGGCGGTGGCGGCGCTGGCGATCAGGCCCGATGGCGTGTATGTCGACGCCACCTTCGGTCGCGGCGGGCACAGCCGGCTGATTCTGGCGCAGTTGGGTGCGCAGGGGCGTCTGATCGCGCTGGACCGCGATCCCGATGCCATCCGCGCAGGAAGCGCCCTGAGGGACGCGCGGCTGACGCTGGTTCAGCGCGCGTTTTCTCGTTTGGGGGCGGTGCTGGACGAGCTGGGCGTGACGCAGGTGAACGGAATTTTGCTGGATATCGGCGTGTCGTCGCCGCAGCTGGACGACGCCACGCGCGGATTCAGTTTCCGCTTCGATGCGCCGCTCGACATGCGCATGGATCCGGGCAGTGGGCTGTCGGCGGCGGACTGGCTGGCGACGGCGGCAGAGGGGGAGATCAGTGAAGTCATCCGCACCTACGGGGAAGAGCGGTTTGCTAAATCGATTGCGCGCGCGCTTGTTGCGGCAAGGCAAAAAGAAGCCATCCGCAGCACGGGGCAGCTGGCGAACCTCATCGCCGCAGCGGTCAAAAAACGCGAACCGGGGCAGCACCCGGCGACCCGCAGCTTCCAGGCTATACGGATTTATCTCAACCGCGAACTGGAAGAGTTGAGCGCCGTGCTACCGCAATGTGTCGACAGGTTGCAACCCGGCGGACGGCTCGCGGTCATCAGCTTTCATTCGCTCGAAGACCGCATCGTCAAGCGTTTCATGCGCGACGAGTCGCTAGGTGAACAGGCGCCGCGCCATCTGCCGATTCCGGCCGACCGGTTGAAACCGGGACGTCTCAAGCTGGTGGGCCGTGCCCGGCATGCGACCGATGCCGAAGTGGCGGCCAATCCGCGGGCGCGCAGCGCCGTGCTGCGGGTGGCGGAACGTATCGGCGGGTTGGCATCATGAGCCGGCTCAACATCGTCCTGGCGCTGGTGCTGGTGGCGTGCGCGCTGGCCGTGGTCCAGGCGCAGCATCGCGCGCGGACGTATTTTGTGGAACTGGAGCGCCTGAAGAAGGAGGCGCGCGGGCTGGACGAGCAATGGGGGCAATTGCAGCTGGAACAAGGGACCTGGGCCAACCCGGCGCGGATCGACACGCTGGCAAGAACCCGTCTGGGCCTGATCGCGCCCCCGCATGATCGCGTGCGCATCGAAACGCTGACCGGCGCACCATGAATTACCACTCGCGCAAACTGCTCAAGCTGAATCTGGCTCCCTGGCGCATGGCGACGGTGGGCGGCCTGCTGCTTGCCGGCATGGTCGTGGTGGGGGGGCGGGCGTTCTATCTCCAGGGGCTCAATACCGATTATCTGCAGGGCAAGGGCGATGCGGTCTCCAATCGCAACCTGACCCTGCCGGCGCATCGCGGGCAGGTGACCGATCGTTACGGCCAACTGCTGGCGATCAGCACGCCGGTCGAGTCCCTGTGGGCGCGCGCGGCCGATCTCAAGCTGTCGGCCGAGCAGCGCGCGCACCTCGCCAAGGTGCTGGACATCTCGCCCGCCGAGCTGGCGGAAATCCTGGCGCACAAGACGCGCGGCGAATTCGCCGTGCGCCGCCCGGTCACCCCGGAGCAGGCCGTCAAGATTGCGGCCATGGGGCTGCCCGGCTTGTCTTTGCGGCGCGAATACCGCCGCTACTACCCGGCGGGTGCGGTCACCGCGCAGGTGGTGGGCTTCACCAATGTGGACGACAAGGGCCAGGAGGGCGTCGAGCGCGCCTATCAGGACTGGCTGGCCGGACGGGCCGGCGAGCGGCAGATCCTGCGCGATCGCCACGGCAACACCATCCGCGACCTGGCGCCGATCAAGACCGCGCAGATGGGCGGCAACCTGACCCTGTCGCTCGATCTCAGGATCCAGTACCTGGCGTACCGCGAACTGGCGGCGGCGGTCGAGAAGCACAAGGCCAAGGGCGGCAGCATCGTGGTGCTCGATGCCAAGACCGGCGAGATCCTCGCGCTGGCGAACCAGCCGGTGTTCAACCCGAACAACCGCCAGAACTACAAGCCGGACCTGATGCGCAACCGCGCGGTGATCGACACCTTCGAACCGGGATCGACGGTCAAGCCCTTCGTTGCGGCCGCCGTGCTCGAGCGTGGCCTGTTCCGCCCCGACAGCGTGATCGAGACGCCCGACGACTTTCATGTCGGACCCAAGCTGATCCGTGACGAACACCATCACGACCATCTGACGGTGACGCAGATCATCCAGATATCGAGCAACATCGGTGCCGCCAAGATGGCGATGACGCTGACGCCGCAGCAGCACTGGGAAGTGCTGCACCGTGCCGGCTTCGGCCAGTTGCCGGGTTCGGGCTTCCCCGGCGAAACTGCCGGCAGGCTGCGTGATCCCGCCACCTGGAAGCCGGTCGAGCAGGCCACCATGGCCTACGGCTACGGCCTGTCGGTGAGCCTGCTGCAACTGGCACGTGCCTACATGGCGTTCGCCAACGACGGCGAGGTCATGCCGCTGTCCTTCCTTAAACGCGAACCGCAGGAAATCGTCGGCGAACGCGTGTTCTCGCCGACCGTGGCGCGGGAGGTGCGAGCGATGATGGAAACGGTGACGCAGGAAGGCGGCACCGGGACGCTCACGCGGGTGCCGGGCTATCGCGTCGCCGGCAAGACCGGCACCGCGCACAAACTGATCAACGGCCACTATTCGCCGGACCGCTATCTGGCTTCCTTCGTGGGCATGGCGCCGGCGTCGAATCCACGTCTCATCATCGGGGTGGCGATCGATGAGCCCACGGACGGCGTTTATTACGGCGGCAGCGTGGCCGGCCCGGTGTTCGCGCAGGTGATGGCCGCCAGCCTGCGCATGCTCGGCCTGCCGCCCGACGCGCCGGAAACCGAAACGAAGATGACC
>JAJZRT010000563.1 GCA_021802595.1 Pseudomonadota bacterium | reverse complement strand
TGTACGAAAAGGGAAATCAAATGAAATATTCCGTTCTCCTGGCTGCTCTGCTGGCTGTTTCCATGACCGCTTGTGGCAAAAAAGAAGAAGCTGCTGCTCCCGCTGAAGCGCCCGCTGCTGCTGCTCCGGCTCCGGAAGCTGCTGCTCCGGCTGCACCCGCTGCTGCTCCGGCCGCTCCTGCCGACGCTGCTGCTCCGGCCGCTCCTGCCGACGCTGCTGCTCCGGCTGCTCCTGCCGACGCTGCTGCTCCGGCTGCTCCTGCTGCCAAGTAATTCCTGGCTCAGGAACGAAAGAACCGGCCTACTGGCCGGTTTTTTTATGTCTGCAAGAAATGATCGAGCCGGGCCAGGGCTTCTGCCAGCCGCGGCAGCGGCTGGGTATAGGCGAAGCGGACATGTCGCCCGGCGTGATGCTGGCCGAAATCGATCCCCGGCGTCACCGCGACGCCTGCCTCATTGAGCAACTGGCTGGCAAAGGCCTGGCTGTCCGGGGTGAAGCGGCTGCAATCGGCATACAGGTAAAACGCGCCCTGCGGGGTCACCGGAATGGCGAAGCCCCGCTCGCGCAAGGCGGGCAGCAGAAAATCGCGGCGGGCCCGGAGTTCGGCCTTGCGGCCTTCGAGTTGCGCCAGGGTCTGCGGCGTGAATGCAGCCAGCGCGGCATGCTGGGCCGGCGTGGGAGCCGCCAGGAACAGGTTCTGCGCCAGCCGTTCCAGCGCCGGCATGGCCCAGGCGGGCGCCGCCAGCCAGCCGAGCCGCCAGCCCGTCATCAGGAAATACTTGGAGAAGCTGTTGACGACGAACACGTCGTCCCAGTGTGCCGCCGTGTGTTCGTCGCCGTCGTAGGTCAGCGCCAGATAGATCTCGTCGACGATCAGGGCCACGCCCTGCGTGCGGCACCAGTCGTGGATGCGCGCAAGCTCGTCGGCTGAGATGCCGGTGCCGGTTGGATTGGACGGGCTGGCAATCAGGATGGCACGGGTGGCCGGGGTGGCGTGGCGCTCGATGGCTTCGAGGGTGAGCTGAAAGCCGCTTTCGGCACCGACCGGAATACTGATCGCACGCGCATCGCAAAACCCAGCGAAATGGCGGTTGCAGGGATAGCCCGGATCGGTCATCAGCACCTCGTCGCCGGGGCCCGCCAGCAGGCCCAGCGCCAGCAGCAGGGCACCGGATGCGCCGGGGGTCACCACGATCCGGTCCGGCCCGACCGTGGCCTGCCAGCGCGCAGCATAAAACCCGGCGATGGCTTCGCGCAGGGTGGGCAGGCCGAGCGCGCCGGTGTAGTGCGTATGGCCGGCGCGCAGTGCAGCGATGCCGGCTTCGACGATGGGCTCGGGCGTGGCGAAATCGGGTTCGCCGATTTCGAGGTGGATGATGTCGCGCCCGGCGGCTTCCAGGGCCTGCGCGCGCGCCAGGATGGCCATGACGTGGAAGGGTTCGATGCCCGCCATGCGGGATGCAGTACAGGGTTCAGGCATGGGCATGGGGCTCCTGCCGCAACAGCGGATGCTGGCGATAGAACAGCTGCAACTGGCGGTAAATGGCCGGGTATTCCGCATTGAGCAGCTGCGGCGTTTCAAAAAAGAGCTCGGTCAGCACGGCGAAGAACTCGGCAGGGTCGACGGAGGCATAGGGGTCGATGGGGGTGTCCTCGCCCGTATCGACGCGCGCACAGAAATCCTCATAGGCGTGGCCGAAGTCCTGTGCCCAGGCTGCAGCGTCCATGCCGCGATGCAGCGGCGGGAAGCCATTGGCGTCGCCGTTCAGCATGTCGAGCTTGTGGGCGAACTCGTGCAGGACGACATTGAAGCCGTCGGCCTGGCCGCTGGCCTCGACGTCGGCGAGCGACAGCACCAGGGGGCCGCCATGCCAGGATTCGCCAGCCAGGATGTCGCGCGTGTGGTGCACGACGCCGGCTTCGTCGATGTCAACGCGCGGCCGCAGGAACTCGTCAGGGTAGAGGATGATTTCGTTCCAGCCACGGTAGCTGTCCTCGCCGAGGTTGAGGATCAGGAGGCAGGCTTGCAGCGCGATGGCGAGCTGCATCGCATCGTCGACCTCGGCACCTCCCGCCGCGGAGAAGGTCTTGTCGTGAAGGAGCAGGCTGGTCATTTCCCGTAGCCGAGCCAGCTCGCCGGGCGCGAGCCCGTGCAGGATCGGCAGGCGTCCAACGGCGGCGTTGAAGGCATCGGCGGGAACGAGGTGGTGCCGGAGAATGCGGTTGCGGCGCCAACGGGAGAACCAGCTCATTCGTCGCTATCGAGCAGCGGGATCGCGGGATCGTGCTGCGGGTGCTCGAGTTCGACTCGCTCGATCTGGGCGAAGCGCTTGCTGATCTTGTCGCTGGAAATGCGTACCTCGCTGACATCCTTGCTGGCCTGCTCGATGTGGGTGGCGAGTTTTTTCATGCGCTCGTCGAAGCGGGCGAAGTCCTTCGCCAGCTTGCCCAGTTCGTCCTTGATGACGTGCGCCATGCGCCGCGTCTCGGAATCGCGGATCACCGCACGCGCCGTGTTGAGTACGGCCATCAGCGTGGTCGGCGAGGTCAGCCAAACGCGTTTTTTCTGCGCGTGCTCGACCAGGTCGGGATGGTAGGCGTGGATCTCGGCGAACACCGCCTCGGCCGGCAGGAACATCACCGCGCCGTCGGAGGTCTCGCCTTCCACGATGTATTTGGCGGCGATGTCGTCGACATGCTTTCTGACGTCGGCCTTGAACTGCCGCCGCGCGGCGTCGCGCTCGGCAGGCGGCAGGCCGGCGTCGAACATGCGGCTGTAGTTTTCCAGCGGAAACTTGGAATCGACGCAGACCGTGCCGGTCGGCTCGGGCAGGATGAGCACGCAGTCGGCGCGCGCGCCGCTCTTCAGCGTGTGCTGGAACGCGTAGGCGTCGGGCGGCAGGCTGTTCCTCACCAGTGCTTCCAGTTGTACCTCGCCGAAGGCGCCGCGCGAGCGCTTGTCGCCCAGGATCTCCTGCAGCGAGACGACATTGGTCGCCAGCCCTTCGATCTTTTTCTGCGCCTCGTCGATCACCGCCAGCCGCGTCATCACCGAGGTGAAGGTCTCGTTGGTCTTCTTGAAACCTTCGTCGAGCCGCTCGGCCACCTTGCCGGAGATTTCGTTGAGACGTCCGTCGACCGTCTGCGACAGTTGCTGCACGCGCTCGCCGAACTGCGCGGTCATGCCTTTCAGCGTGTCCTGCAGCAGGCTTTGCTCGGCGCGCCCCTGCTCGATCAGCTTTTCCAGCATCGCAGTCTGGAACTGGCCGAGCTGGCCGGTGACGGTTGCGCGCGTTTCGGCCAGCCGTTCGGTCTGTGCCACCTGCAGGGCCGCCAATTGAGCCTGCATGCGGTCGGACTGCTGTGACAGGCCAGCGTGCAGATCGGTCAGCACCGCGCGGTGGCGGCTTTCCATATCCTGCGCCAGCAGCGCGGGCAGGCCGTGTTGCGCCCGCCGCAACGCACCCAGGCGCAGCAGCAGGGCGGCGGTCATGAGAATGAGGACGGCAAGGCCGGCGAGAAGGCCGATTTCGACAGGTTGCATGCGCGGATTTTACCCGTGCCGCCATAAAAAAACCCGGCGCGGAGCCGGGTTAGGTCGATACAGTCCCGGCTCGCGCCGGTACGGGATTACGCCGCTGCGCGGTTGGCGCGCTTGCGCTCGTGTTCCTGCAGATGGCGCTTGCGGATGCGGATCGATTTCGGCGTGATTTCCACCAGCTCGTCGTCGTCGATGAACTCCACCGCCGACTCCAGCGTCAGCTTGATCGGCGTGGTCAGGCGCACCGCTTCGTCGGTGCCGGAGGCGCGCACGTTGGTGAGCTGCTTG
>JAJZRT010000562.1 GCA_021802595.1 Pseudomonadota bacterium | reverse complement strand
CGGGTGCTGTTCCCATCACCCGCTCCAGATATGGCCGGCCGCCGGTCGATCGGATTGACGCCCGGTCAATAATTTGTTCCCCTTGGCCGTTAATGAGCGTCAAGGCCATGAATACCCAGCCAGCCTCCCCCTCCCCTGCCGCCTTGCTAGGCGAAGCCGATGCACGCATGGCACAGGCGCTGGACAACTTCTTCCAGCGCAGCCGCGCCTCGATTCAGGACACCATCTTCCGCACGCTGGCGACACAGATGACGCGTTCCGTCATCGCAACAGGTCAGACCTGCATCGACTGGCTCAACGCCTATCCGGAGGCCTTGTCCACCGCATTCGCCAACCAGTTCCGCCGCCATCTCGCCCAACCCGAGTCGTTTCCCCTGCGCCTGGTCGATCATCCGTCCGAGCTGCAGCTGGTGGACGACGAGACACTCAAGCGGCAGCTTGCCGAAGAGAAGGCTGCGGCCTACATGACCGAAATCCTGCGTGCCGAGATGCTGCTGCTGTTCAGCCGCATGCGGGCCGTGCAGCGGGCAGCGCTGGAAAACACGGAGCGGAACCATGCCGATCTCTACGGTCCGCTGGCGGTCGTTCGCGCCCTGTCGCGTGCGCTCGACACGCTGGACATCGATCCGGCCTGCGGCACCTTCCTGCTTCAGAACGTCCAGGCCCCGCTGCTCGACACGCTGAAACACACCTACACGGCGCTCAACCAGTTCCTGGGCACCGCCGACATTCCCGACCTGCCTTCCACGCGCACGGTCCGGCCCGCTTCCCACCGGCAAGGCGTGCCCGATGCAGGACGGGATGTTCTGGCGCATATCCGGTCTGCCACCACATGGAGCGTTGGAACCGGGCCGACAACCGGATCGGCGCCGGCGGCTCCGCTGCACGCGGCTGCACCGCGCAGCCTGTTCGACCGTCTGGCAGACTGGCACGCTCTTCCCATCGGCGTTCCGGATACCCACACCGGGACACCCGCCCTGGTGCTGCGGCAACTGCAACAGGATGCGCGCCATGCCGACGCGGGCGCTTTCGATCTCGCCGTACTGGATGCCGTGGCCGGGCTGTTCGAGTGCATACTCGACGACCCCGGGGTCTCGCCGCGCTACAAGGCCGAAATCGCGCAGCTGCAAATTCCTGCCCTGCGGGTCGCACTCGTTGCGCCCGATTTCTTCAGCGATGACCAGCACCCGGCACGCCGGCTCATCGACCTGACCGGCCAGTTCTCCCGCCGCTTCCCGGAAGGCAATATCACGCATCCTGGTGCACTCGAGCAGGTCCGGGCTGCCTGTGCCGCCATTCTGCACGACGTCGATCACCCGACCGAGGCCTTTGCCGAGGCGCATGGCGTGCTCAGTGCCTGGCTGGCCGGGGAAAATGCGCGCGCGGAGGCAGCCCTGACCGCGGAAGTAGCGAATCTGGAACGCCTCGAACGGCAGGAACTGGGCACGTTGCTGGCGCTGGAAAACCTGAACGACCTGACCGAGCGCTACCCCGCCCCGGAATCCGTGTTGCGCCGGCTGGAAGCGGCCTGGGTTCCCTACATGGCCTCCTTGTATGTGGCCGAGTCCGGCGAAGGCCCCGACTGGCGCGCAGCATGTCTCACCCTGCAGAAGCTTTTCCTCAGCCTGAAGGCGCCCGACAGTGACGCCACGCGAGAATCCCGCCTGCAATCGATTCCGGCCATCAACACCGCTTTGCGGCGCGGTCTCCTGGCCCAGGGTGCCGAGCCTGCCCAGCTGAAAGATTTTTTCAGTGCCATCACCGCCACCCAGGAATGCTGGATCCGTCCCGCCATGGGGCAACGCGAAGCCGTGGTCAGCAGCTTTACCCCCCGGCGCGTCTCGCCGGCGCAGATCGAATCACTCGCCCGGCAATTGCCGGATGAGCCGGAAGCCGATTCCGCGCTGCAGCAGGCGCAACAGTTGATCGAAGGCGACTGGGTGGATTTCGACCCGCCCTGCGATGGCCTGGCGACTGCCCGCGTGGCCTGGGTCGGTGTACGGGGCTACCTGCTGTTTTGCGACAGCGAGGGCGAGCAGCGTTTCTCGCTCGACTGCGAACACCTCGCAGACGAGATCCGTGCCGGCCGGGCACACATTCCGGAGCAGTCACTCACCCGCAACGCCATGCTGCGCCTCAAAACCCGCCTGACCGGCGAGCCGACGTAAATTTTCCTGTCCTGACACTCAAGTTTTTCCCGTCCGCTGCCGATAGTCCAGTTATGCGGTTGTGTGTCGATTTTTCGACGCAATCGCCGACCACCGAACAGGGCAAACCCGCCGCGAGGCGGGGACGCAAAGTTACCGGTCTCACCTGCCGCAACGGGCAGACGAGATAGCGGGGCTGCCGGCAGTACTCCTGTCACGCGCTGTCCCTCCGTTCCTGGCTGGCCAACCGCCGATACCGCGAGGTGATCCCAATGGAGCGCGAGATGCCTGACAATTCCGTCGTAGTTAACCTCAATCAGTTCGAGCGATCCCGCCGTACGCAGGTCTCCGCCGAGACGCTGTCAATCCTGCACAGCTGCCGTGACGTGCTGATCGAGGGCGCAACCCGTGTGCTGACACGGCAAACCGAAGCCATGGAAAATACCCTGCTGGCCATGGCAGATCGCTCGCCCCTGCTGGAAACGCGCAACACCTACTATGGCGCCCAGGGCGTGCTCAGCAAGCGGGCCAACGAACTGTTGAGCGCCTGCAAGGAAACCTACTGCCAGCGTTTCAGTGATTTTGCGCACAATCGCGAGAAAGCCGCGGGCGGCGAACTGATCGAGCTGTCCCTGGTGGACGATCACGATTTCGAGATCACGCTGGCGGTCGACAAGGCCACCTCACGCCTGCGCTACAACTGCGCCGAAGAACTGGTCGCCCTGGATGCCCGCATCGCCCACCTGCTGGGCCGCGCCGACCTGGCCGAAAACGACAACCCGCTCGGCCCGCGCGCGTTGTGCGACGCCATGCTGGACGGCATCACCCAGATGCAGCTGGAACAGAATGTCCGGATCGTCCTGCTGAACCAGTTCGATCTGGTGCTGACCACCGAACTTGCCTCCATCTACCAGGCCATCAACCGTCACCTGATCGACCGCGGCATCCTGCCCGACCTCAAGGTCGGCGCGAAAAGCCGGGCACAGGGCACCGGCACCAGCCAGCACGCTGCCGCGCCGGCCGGCGCGGCAGCGGCCATGCCGGGACAGCAGGCAGGCGGGGACATGTTCGGGCTGTTCGAGCAGCTTGCGCACGGCGCCAGCCCTGCAGCAGGCGGATACGCCGGCGGAACGGGCGCCTATGCCGGCGGAGCAGGCAGCGCGGCGGCAGGCCTGGCCGGGTTCAGCCTGCTCGATTCGCTCAATCAGCTTCAGTCCGGTGCCATGATGCTGCCCGGCGGCGGACGCTTCGAACTGCCTCTGCTGGAAGCCGCTTCCATCAGTAATGTGCTGCGCAGCCTGCAGCAAAGTCCGGTGATGCAGACGGCCAGCCCGCTCGATGCGGTACTGGTGGATGCCGTGGCAATGCTGTTCGACGTGGTATTCGACGAAGCGTCCATACCGGACCGCCTCAAGGCGCAGATCGCACGCCTGCAGATTCCGGTGCTGAAGGCGGCGATGCTGGACCGCAATTTCTTCTCGCAGGCGAACCATCCGGTTCGCCGCATGCTTGATGCGACCGCCACGCTTGCCGTTCACCTGCCCGACAACGAGACAGGCAACGCACGCCTGGAAGCCATTTCGCAGATCGTAAGCCGGGTGCTCGACACCTTCGAGCAGGACATCGCCGTATTCGAATCCGCTGCCGCCGAACTGGAAGCCCTGGGCACTACACTGGAAGAAAAGCT
>JAJZRT010000561.1 GCA_021802595.1 Pseudomonadota bacterium | reverse complement strand
AAAGCATCAGCGTCGGAATACCGCGAATGCCGTATTTCGGTGGTGTTGCCGGATTTTCATCGATGTTGAGCTTGATGATCTTGAGCTTGCCTGCGTACTCTCCCGAGATCTCTTCAAGGACTGGAGCAATCATCTTGCAGGGTCCGCACCACTCCGCCCAGAAGTCGACCAACACCGGTCCCGGCGCCTTGAGTACCTCCTGCTCGAACGAGCTGTCCGTAACATGACTGATGTCTTGACTCATGGTCGATTGTCTCCGACGTGACTGTGGGGTGATTTGCCAAAAGGCATTCTGGCGCTCTATTGCCGTATGCCGAGCCCTCATATTTTGAGCGGATTCGCCCTGTCATTGCAAGGATGCCACCGCAAATCGGTGGTTTCAGGCCAGATTTGTGTAATTCCTGTCCCAAAGGTGGGCATTTCCTGTTATTCTTGGCACACAATCAATGAGCACACAACACCCTACTGACCGGCGATTTGCCGACCTGAGCCTGGCGGAACCTCTGCTGCGAGGTGTACGCGACCTCGGATTCGAATACTGCACCCCTATCCAGGCAGCAGCCCTGCCGCTGGCGCTGGCGGGGCATGATGTTGCTGGTCAGGCACAGACAGGCACCGGTAAGACCGCGGCATTCCTGCTGGCGGCGTTCAATCATCTCTTGACACATCCGGCGGCCACGACCCGCCGCGCCGACCAGCCGCGGGTCGTGATTCTTGCGCCCACTCGCGAGCTGGCCATACAGATCCACAAGGATGCCGAAATGCTGGGCGCGCATACCGGTCTGCGGCTGGTCCTGGTCTACGGCGGTACCGGATATGAATCCCAGCGACGTGCCCTGGAACAGGGGGTGGACGTGCTGGTCGGGACTCCCGGGCGCATGATCGATTATTTCAAGCAACATGTTTTTGGGCTCGACGCGGTCCAGGTCATGGTGCTGGATGAAGCCGACCGCATGTTTGACCTCGGCTTCATCAAGGACATCCGTTATCTGCTGCGTCGGATGCCTCCGCCTGACCAGCGTTTGGGTATGCTGTTCTCCGCGACGCTGTCCTATCGCGTTATCGAGCTTGCCTACGAACATATGAACAATCCGCAGCTCATCAAGATTGAGCCGGACAAGATCACTGCGGACAACGTCACTGAAACGATCTACCACACCGCCAACGAGGAAAAGATTCCGTTGCTTGTGGGCCTGCTGCGGCGAACGGATCCGAGGCGCAGCCTGGTCTTCACCAACACCAAGGGCGCCGCGGAGCGGCTGCGTGCGTGGCTGTCGGCAAACGGTTTCAATGCCGAAGTGCTTTCGGGGGATGTGCCGCAGACCAAGCGCCAGCATCTGTTGCGCGAATTCCAGGATGGAAAACTTCCGATACTGGTAGCAACCGACGTCGCGGCCCGCGGGCTGCACATTCCCGACGTGAGCCACGTATTCAACTTCGATCTGCCGCAGGATCCCGAGGACTATGTGCATCGCATCGGGCGTACCGCACGCGCCGGCGCGACCGGCGACGCCATCAGCTTTGCCTGCGAGGAATACGCATTTTCATTGATGGACATAGAGCAGTACATCGGGCACAAGATCCCGGTCGCGCGCTTGAGCGACGACCTGCTGCCCGTACTCGAGCAGCCTCCCGGCTGGGCTGCGCGTGCACGCGGGCGTCCTCCAGGCAATCGTGACGCACGGCCGCGTGGACGCGGGGCGGATCGTTCACGGCGGCACTCCGTCGCGAAGCCGGACAGCAGCGTCCGCAAACAACCACCACTATCCGCGGCACCCGAGGTTCCGAAGGCGACGGTTTCCAAAGCTGAAACGCCGCGGTCGAAGCGCAGTTCGTTGCACCGCTACAAGCAGAAAGAAAAGCCGGTCATCGGATGAATTCCGGCGTGGCGCAGCTGCGCCACGTATCGGGTGTCGGCAAACCCGCGTTTCGACAGTGCAGAACAAGTCTGGCTGCGTAACCCCAACCTGGCTTCACGGACACGCCGGGGACGGTTCTGCACCCTATCTTGGAATTGCCGAACCAGGTTCGCATGTCCCGGCTCGCCGCGGTATTCAGGCCGCGCGACCGGTTGCGGACTCACGCACGGGCGGCATGCCTTCCCTTCACCCAGTCTCGTTAACTGTCGCGAATCGGGACTGGCGCCAGCACAAGCCGGCCAGACCTACCTGATCGGCGTTCTGCTGTCCGGCTGGGAAGCTGCATGCTCAGCGCAGCGTCAGCCCGGAAGGAACGTCCGGTTTCCGATCCGGTCTTCACGTGCTTCAAAGCGTCTCGACTGCAAGGCAGGGCTGATCTGATCCTGCAAACGCAGTTGCCGAAGCGCTGCCGGCGGAATGTCTGGATCTATTCCTACTCATCGCCGGACAATGCTGGTAATGTAATGCCATGTCGTGCCCACGACTGCTCGTCTTGTGTGTGCTCGTTGCCATTTCGGTATCCTCCCCCGTGGCTGCCTTGGCATCGGACCGGGTTGTTGTGCAACTCGATATCAATGGGCCCATCGGTCCGGCTACAAGCGACTATGTGCACCGCGGGCTGGCGCGCGCCAAATCGCTTAATGCCGTACTCGTAGTGCTGCGCATGGATACGCCGGGCGGCCTGGACCTGGCCATGCGCCGGATCATACGTGACATTCTTGCTTCACCCGTACCGGTGGCGGGGTTCGTCTCGCCAAGCGGAGCGCGTGCGGCCAGTGCCGGCACCTACATTCTCTATGCCTGTAACATCGCCGCTATGGCACCTGCCACCAACCTGGGAGCGGCTACTCCCATAGAGATCGGCACTCTGCCGGGCTCCGGCAAAGGGCAGTCGCCCCCCGAGGCCGGCAGCAGCGGAAAATCGGGCGCAGAGCGCGGGACGGGCACCGAAACGCGGAAGATCGTCAACGATGCCGCCGCCTACATACGCGGCCTCGCCCAGCTGCGCCGGCGTAATGCTGCCTGGGCAGTAAAGGCGGTACGCCATGCGGTAAGCCTGCCTGCCAAGGAAGCACTCAAGCTGCGGGTCATCGATCTCATCGCCCGGAATGTTCCCGACCTGCTGGCCAAGGTCAACGGGCGCATGGTCGACGTCCCAGGTGGTTCAGTCACCCTGGAAACTGCCGGCGCGCACGTAATTCGCATAAATCCCGGCTGGCGCAATCGCCTGCTTTCGGTGATCACCAATCCAAACATGGCATACATTCTGATGCTGCTTGGGATCTACGGCCTGTTCTTCGAGATGTGGCATCCGGGGCTCGTTTTCCCAGGCGTCCTTGGCGCCATATCCCTGTTGCTGGCTCTGTTCGCTTTTCAGGTCCTGCCAGTGAGCTTCGCCGGCATTGGCCTGATACTGATTGGCATCGGGATGATGGTGGCCGAGGTATTTGTGCCGAGCTTCGGGGCACTCGGGCTGGGAGGAGTCGCGGCATTCGTGGTCGGTTCGATAATGCTGCTGGATACGGCCTCTCCGGGGTTCGGGCCCTCATGGTGGCTGGTTGGAGGCGTGGCGCTGATGAGTGCGGCATTTTTCATGACGGTGGTCACCCTGGCGCTGAGGGCGCGCCGGCGGCCGGTCGTGAGCGGACGCGAGCAGATGATCGGCGCCGTCGGCGAGGCGCTTTCCGCCTTCAAGACCGACGGGCGGGTGAGGGTGCATAGCGAGGAGTGGCAGGCACGCACGCGCCTGCCGCTGGTCCGGGGCCAGAAGGTCAAAGTGGTCGGCATGGAGGGTCTGGTGCTGTTGGTAGAACCATTCGGCGAGGAGGTCGACTAGCATGGAATTCCTGTCATTGGTTGTCATCGGTCTGGTCGTACTGGTGTTGCTGATTTCAGCAGTGCGCGTCTTGCGTGAATACGA
>JAJZRT010000560.1 GCA_021802595.1 Pseudomonadota bacterium | reverse complement strand
CATCGACGAGCTCGTGACGGCGCTGGGTGCGGCTCGGCCATGAACGAATCCGATCGGATCTCCGCGAACAGCCCCACCGGGCGAGCAGTCATCCAGCAAGTCCAGCGGTGCAGAACTCGACCCAGACCTGCGCAGGACCGATGAAGACTCTTGCGCAGATCGGTCGGCAAGACGGCCGCGATCTTGGCCAGGGCATTGCGCGCCCTGGGCCTGCAGCGCGGCGATGTCCCGGTAGAGGGTGCGTAGGCTGATGCCGAGTTCGGACGCCAGAACGGCGCCGCTCACCGGGTAGCGATGACGGCGCAGGCATTGCATCAATTTGAGCAGGCGTTCAGCGCGCGACAACGAGCGCTCCTTTGCAATGACATTGCATGCAGAATTGCTGAAGGAGGTGCGCCAGGATCGAAGCTCCTTTGCCTATCTGCATGATGTCCCACCTCTTGAGCGTTACAGGGCCTGCATGACCCGCTCCAGCTTTTGCCTAACCTCGCTGGCCAATTGATGGACCTCCGGCTTGTTCACCAGATTGAGCACCGCATTGGGGTCCATGAATTCCACCTGCACCTTGCCCGCATCGTCCTGGCGCACCACCACGTTGCACGGCAGCAGTAGGCCGATTGACGGTTCCGCTTCCAGTGCCCGGTGCGCCAGCGGCGGGTTGCAGGCCCCGAGGATGCGGTAGGGCGGTATGTCCTGGTTGAGTTTCTTCTTCAGCGTCGCCGCCACGTCGATGTCCGTCAACACGCCGAAGCCTTCCTTTTGGAGTTCCTGGGTGACCTTGTCGACTGCCGCATCGAAAGAAGATGCGACCGTCTTGCCGAAACCGTACCGGGTGCTCATGTTGTTACTCCTTCGCTGAGGATAAAAAGTCAAACATAGGTTTGGGATACTACCCGAGTTCGTCACTTTTGCCTGAAAAACGGGTCGATGGGCGTCTGCTGATGACGGTAGCTGTTGGGTTTGCGGGGTGTTTTTGGGGCGTGAGCGTGTAGTGTCACGTTCTGTCGGTAATGTAATTTGCATGGCTTAGGCGTAGCAACTATCGTGCGCACATGTTCCTGCGCCGCACCCAGTCCGGACCCCGCGAGTACCTGCAGCTCGTCGAGAGCTACCGCACGCCCGCAGGCGTCCGTCAACGCGTGCTGTTCTCCTTCGGTCGCATCGATCAGCTGTCGGCGGAACAGATCGAAACCCTGGTGCGCGGCTTGCAGCGCGTGGGGGGTGACGCGAGCGTCGCTTCGCCGTCCCCGCACATCGCCTGCGCGCCTGCCCGCAGCCTGGGCGACACGTGGGCGTTGACCCAGTTGTGGAAATCCCTGGGCCTGGAATCGGCCTTGCGGCGGGCGCTGGGTGCGCGCCGTACCGCACACGAGCCCTGGATCCGCACGATGGTCTTTCATCGGCTGTGCGATGCGGGCTCCAAGCTGGGCACCCTGCGCTGGCTGGAGACGGCGGTGATGCCCGGTATCGCCACCGAGCAGGCCAATCACCCGGCGCTGCTGCGCGCGATGGATGCCCTCGATGAAGTGACCGACGCCCTGCAGGGGCAGGTCCTCCAGGCGCTGCGGCCACTGCTGGATGAGGAGTTGTCGGTGGTGTTCTACGATCTGACGACGGTGCGGGCCGAGGGCGAGAGCGAGCTGCCGGGCGACCTGCGCGCGTTCGGCCACTCGAAGGACCGGGATCTGCCGGCGCGTCAGGTGGTCATTGGCGTGGTGCAGAGCGCCTGCGGCTTGCCGTTGCTGCATACCGTGCACAAAGGCAACGTCTCGGAGCCCTCGACCCTGCTCGCCATGGTGCAAGCGCTGAAGGCGCGGCTGGCCGTGAAGCGGGTGGTGATCGTGGCAGACCGGGGCCTGATGAACCACGACCAGCTTGAGCAACTGGATGCGCCTGAAGTGGCGGTGGACTACATCATGGCGGTGCCGGCGCGCCGTTATGGCGACTATGCCGGTCACGTTCAGGCGCTGGGTTTTGCCGCGGACGCCACAGGCATCCGGGAGACCCGGGATCACGCCGGGCGCCGGCTGATCGTGGCCCGCGATGCCGAACGGGCGCAGTCGATGCGCGAGCACCGCGCGGCGGCGCTGGCGGAGATCGAGGCGCTGGCGGCGGAGCGCGTCGGCAAGCTCGAAGCACAGGAGCGTGGAGAGCGCACCCGCGGTCGGGCACTGAGCGACGGCGGGGTCTATCACCAGATCCAGAGCCTGATCGAGGACGCTGGGCTCGGGCGCATCGTCAAGACGCACATCGCCAACGGGCTGTTCTCCTACGACATCGACTTGGGCTCCCTGGCGCGTGCCGAGGCGCTCGATGGCACCCTGATCCTGGTGACCCGCATCGACACTCTGGACGCGGCGGCCGTGGTCGAGCGCTACAAGGCGCTGGCGGACATCGAGCGCGGCTTCCGCGTGCTCAAGCAGGAGATCGAGATCGCGCCGATGTATCACCGCCTGCCGGAACGAATCCGCGCGCACGCGGCGATCTGTTTTCTTGCCCTGGTGCTGCATCGCCACCTGCGCGCACGGCTGCGCGCCGGCAAGCGTTCGGAGAGCCCCGAGCGCGCGCTGCAGCAGTTGCGCCGGATCCAGGCGCACGAGGTCACCGTGGACGGCGCCACCCATCACACCACCAGCGCGATCCGTGCCGAGCACCGCGTACTCTGCGAACAACTGAAACTGTCGTTGCCCGATGCGCAGGCGCTGCCGCTTCCGAGCACGCGTCAGCGGCGGCGACAATCTCCCTCCAAACGGCCATCCGCTGCCAGCGTCTTGTAGTGTCAAATTCAAAACCACACCACGCCACATCAACCACTTGCAACACTGGACGACGAACTCGGGATACTACGTCCTGAGCATGCGCAGCCCGCTCGCGATCACCACGAACTCGCTGATCAGTGCGCGAGGACGGCGATGGGAAGCGTGAAGTAACCCGTCACCGCCCCGGCGATGAGCGAGCCGATCACCACCACGGAAAGTGCCAGATTTTGCAGGACCACGCGCCACGTGCGCCGGCTGAATCGGATGAGGTAGGGCAGGCGTGCCAGGTTGGCGCTCATGAGCGCCACGTGGTGCGCTGGCCTTTACGGCCGGATCTCGCCGGCTGGCTCCGCGACGCCGCGCGTCTGCGCCAGAACGAGCCCGAATGCCGCCATGAGGACCAGCACCGCGATCATCAGCGGCGCATCGAAGCTGTGTTGCCGCGCGGCCAGCCAGGCCGCGGTCAACGGCCCGACGATCTGCCCGATGCCGAACGCGGTGGTGAGCGCGGCGATCAGGCGGGTATGGTCATGCGGCATCAGCAGGCGCGCTTCGCGCATCACCACCATCACGATGGGCATGAGTACGCCACCGATCAACATCGTCGCCAATGCGAGGCCGATGATGCTCGGCCAGGCCAGGATCAGGGCGATGCCCGCGATCATCGAAATACAAGTTCCCGCCAGAGCAGAGCGGTTATCGATGTGCCGCAAGATGCGCGGCAACAGCAGGGTCAGGACGACGGTCGCCGCGCCGTAGAGTGGCCAGAACCACTCGCGCAGCGCAGGAAGGTGCAGGCGCTCGCCGGCGATGACCGGTAGAAAGGTAGCGGGGATCACATAGCCGAAGCCGATCAAACCATAGGCGGCGATGAGCGTCCATGCCGGACCCGTCGGCCTTGCCGTGGTTGCGGCATGGTCGTGTACCGTTGCCGCAGGAGGTGCCTCGCCCAGCGAGCGCCAGATCAGTGCCGTGGCCACGGCGCAGGCCAGGCCGAAGCCGATCCAGCTCGCCGACGAACTCACGCCCATGTGCTGCGTTCCGGCCACCACCACACCGCTCACCACGATGCCGACGCCGGT
>JAJZRT010000559.1 GCA_021802595.1 Pseudomonadota bacterium | reverse complement strand
CTTGCTGCGAAGCAGCGTCTTCACGTTGGATACCTCGAAGCGCGCGGTCCAGTAGGTCAGGAAGGCGTGCGCATCGCCGGACAGGGGGCGGATCAGCACGCGCGCCTCGTCGAGGATCCGGGCAATGATGCGGAGCTCCAGCGAACGGGGCGGTTCCTCGCCGCTCGTCCTGTCGTAACCCATTGCCAGTTGCGGCAGGCCGCGCCCGATCAGCGTATCCGCCACCGCGCTGTCGGGCATCCCGATCAGCGTCTCCAGCACTGCGTCAGGCCAGAGGCGGCCGGCAAAGAGGCTGACGCGGGTATCGAGGTAGGCAGACATGGCGGTCGGGCAGGCGCGATTTGCGGATCCCCTCTTCCGTCAGGGGCCGGGAATCCTCATAGGGTCGGGTCGAGCAGCAGGGCCAGGGCCGCATCCACGGCTTCGGATTCGTGGCGGGCAGCCAGTTCGCGCAGCATGCGCTGGCGTTCGCCGTATTTGCGCGTGAGCTCGGCCACCGCCTGATGGGCGCGTCCCTGCGCCTCGTCGAGATAAGGCGCCCGCAACGCGGCCCGGCCGGCATCGAAACGCGCCTCGGCATCCCGCACGGCAGCCAGCGCCTCGTCCATCATGCGCTGGCGTTCCCCGCTGGCCGCGTCGATCACCGCCTGCGCACGGGCCTCGGCGTCCAGCAGGCGCTGAAGTTGGTCATCCATCCGATTGCCGTCCCCCTGCCCGCGTCATGCCATGACCAGCAGCGCCGCACCGGTGGCCGCAATGCCAAGGCCGGCAATGCGCATCATGCGGTTGCCAAGCCGGCCGCCGGCGATGCCGATGCCATGCAGCGCCAGCGTCGCCAGTACGAAGCCCGCGGCGAAACGCGCGGGCGACGCGGCCAGCGGCATTTCCAGCCCGTGGGCGTAGCCGTGGAAGAGTGCGAACAGGCCGGCGATCGCCATGCCGATCTTCACCGAGGCGTGGTAGCGCGTGGCGATCAGCAGCCCCAGTACCAGCACCGACAGCGCGATGGCGGTTTCGACGTGCGGCAGCGTCACGCCCGTCCAGGCGAGCGCGCCGCCCAGCACCATCGTGCCGACGAACGCGGCCGGCACCGCCCACAGGGCGCGCCCGCCCTGCTGCGCCGCCCACAGGCCGATCGCGATCATGGCGAACAGGTGGTCAATCCCCGTAAACGGATGCGCCAGGCCTCCGGCGAAACCGGTCGGCGTGTGGCCGGGGTGTGCATACGCAGTTCCGGCAAACAGACAGAGGGCCGCCAGGGCAAGCGTGCGTGAATGTTTCATCGGGTTCATTTCATGTTCTCCAGGTTTCAAATCACGGCGGCCTTACTTGACCTTCACCTGCACCAGTTCCTCGCCTTCCGGGTCGGTCACGTGCACGGCACAGGCGATGCAGGGGTCGAAGGAGTGGATGGTGCGCAGGATCTCGATCGGCTGTTTCGGGTCGTACATCACGTGGTTGTCCTGCAGCGCCGCCTCGTAGGCGCCCGGCTGGCCCTGCATGTCGCGCGGACCGGCGTTCCAGGTGCTCGGCACCACGGCCTGATAGTTGCTGATCTTGCCGTCGTCGACGACAAGCCAGTGGCTCAAGCCACCGCGCGGCGCCTCCATCAGGCCGACCCCCTGCATGTGCCTGGGCCAGGACGACGGCTCCCAGTACTGCGCGTTGAAGGTGCTTACGTCGCCGGCCTTGATGTTGGCGATGAGCTGGTCGTACCAGCCCTGCATGGCGTCGGCCAGGATCTTCGATTCCAGCGTGCGCGCGGCGGTGCGGCCCAGCGTCGAGAACAGCGCGTCCACCGGCACGTCGAGCGTCTTCAGCGTATAACCGACGAGCTCCTTGGCCTGCGCGTTGCCGCTGGCGTGGAGCATCAGCACCCGTGCCAGCGGGCCGACTTCCATGGACTTGCCCTGCCAGCGCGGCGATTTCAGCCAGGAATATTTCTGGTCGACGTCGAGCTGTTCGTAGGGCGGTTTCGGCCCCGTGTAGTTGAGTTCGGTCTCGCCCTTGAACGGGTGCAGGCCCTTTCCGTCGCCCTGGCTGTACTTGTACCAGGAGTGGCTGACGAACTCCTGGATCTCGTTGTCCGCATCCAGATCGATGGGGTGGATCCGGGACAGGTCGCGGTTGAGGATGACGCCGCGCGGAATGAGATAGGAATCGGTATCCCAGAAGCTCTTCGACGGCAGATCGCCGAACGACAGGAAGTTGCCGAGACCTTCTCCCCGCCCTGCCCAGTCCTTGTAGAAGCCGGCGATGGCGAGCGTGTCGGGCACGTAGACCTGGTCGACGAACTCGCGCATCTGCCGGATGACGTTCTGGATCGTCTGCAGCCCCACTTCGTTGAGTGCGGTGCCCCCCTGGCCGCCATGGAAATGCGGCCCCTTGCCCGGCCCAGCACTGATCTGCACGGAAATGGCCGAGGGCACGCCGCCCACCACGAAGTTGGGATGCGGGTTCTTGCCGCCGAGAATGGTGTGCAGCTTGACCACGTCGCGCTGCCAGGCGAGCGCATCGAGGTAATGCGCCACCGCCATCAGGTTGGCTTCCGGCGGCAGCTTGTAGGCGGGATGGCCCCAGTAGGCGTTGGCAAAAATGCCGAGCTGGCCCTGTTCGACGAAGGTCTTGACCTTCTTCTGCACGTCGGCGAAGTAGCCCGGCGACGACTTCGAGTAGCCGGAGATCGACTGCGCCAGCTGGGAGGTGGCCTTGGGGTCGGCCTTCAATGCCGACACCACGTCGACCCAGTCGAGCGCGTGCAGGTGATAGAAGTGCATCACGTGGTCGTGCACGAACTGCGCCGCGATCATCAGGTTGCGGATCAGTTCGGCGTTCTTCGGAATGCTGTAGCTGGGGATGGCGCGATGCAGCGCGTCCTCGACCGAGCGCACCGAGGCGATGCCGTGCACCAGGGTGCAGACGCCGCAGATCCGCTGGGCGAAGGCCCAGGCGTCACGCGGGTCGCGGCCCCTGAGGATGATCTCGATGCCGCGCACCATGGTGCCGGCGGAATACGCGTGGGTGATCTTGCCGCCGGCGTCGGTTTCCGCCTCGATGCGCAGGTGCCCCTCGATGCGGGTGATCGGGTCGACGACGACGCGTTGTGCAGTGGTCATGTATTCAGTCCTCCAGGTGTTCCGCCAGCAGCTCGGTCAGGCCGAGCAGTTTGGTATTCATTTCGTAATGGTCGAAGCCTTCCTCGATCGTGATGCGGCAGTTGGCGCAGAACGTCACCATGGTGTTGACGCCCGTCTCGTCGATCTGGCGTTTCTTGATCATGAAGGCCTTGGCGCGCAACGCCTCCGCCGCTTCGGTATGGATCGCAGAGGCCCCGCCGCCGCCGCCGCAGCACCAGTTCATCTTCTGCTTGTCGGCGATCGGAATGTAGTTCTCGGCGACCTGCCGGATCAGCGGTTCCGGCGCCTGCAGCACGCCGCCGCGGCGCACGATCTGGCAGGGATCGTGCAGGATGAGCGGGTCCTTGATCTTGTCCTTCATCTTCAGCACGCCCTTCTGGCGCAGCTCGTCGAGCAGTTCCAGGACGTGCACGACATTGAAGCCGAAGGGGCGGCCGACCAGGTTGGGGCCTTCCCAGCGGATCGCCATGTAGGCGTGGCCGCATTCGGGCGACAGCACCTTCTTCACCTTCAGCTTTTCCGCTGCGTCGACGATGCGCGAGACGATCACCTTCGCGAGATCCGAACTGCCGATCTGGATGCCGGCGTTGGTCGCCTCGTAGGCCTCGGACGACAGCGTGAAGCTGATGCCCGCCTTGTGGAAGATCCGGGCGATCGCCTCGATGTATTCCGGATAGTTGACGATTTCCATCGACGACAGCAGCACC
>JAJZRT010000558.1 GCA_021802595.1 Pseudomonadota bacterium | reverse complement strand
CTTGGCGGCCTCGCGGCCTTCCCACACCGCGGTCACCACGAGGTCGGAGCCGCGCACCATGTCGCCGCCGGCGAAGACTTTCGGGTTGGCGGTCTGGTACACGTGTTGCCGGCCCTTGGCAATGACCCGTCCGCCCTCGTCGGTCGCGATGCCGTGGTCGGCGAACCACGGTTGCGGATTGGGGCGGAAGCCGAACGCGACGATGACGTGGTCGGCCGGCACGATCTCCTCCGAACCCGGAACGACCACCGGCGTGCGGCGGCCGCGCGCGTCGGGCGGGCCGAGCTCGGTGGTGACGAGCTTCACCCCTTCGACGCGGCCGTCGCCGACGATCTCGACCGGCTGGCGGTTCCACAGGAATTGCACGCCTTCTTCCTTGGCGTTGCCGACTTCGCGCTTGGAACCGGGCATGTTCTTCTCGTCGCGGCGGTAGGCGCAGGTGACCGAGGCGGCACCCTGGCGGATGCTGGTACGGTTGCAGTCCATTGCGGTGTCGCCGCCGCCGAGCACCACCACGCGCTTGCCCTTCATGTCGTGGAAGGTCTCACCGGGCTGGGTGAAATCGAGGCATTTGCGCACATTGGAGATCAGGAAGGGCAGCGCTTCGAGCACGCCAAGCAGGTCCTCGCCGGGGAAGCCGCCCTTCATGTAAGTGTAGGTCCCCATGCCCATGAACACGGCATCATATTCGTCGAGCAGCGACTGCATCGGGACGTCCTTGCCGACTTCGGTGCCGAGGCGGAACTCGACGCCCATGCCCTCGAGCACCTCGCGGCGGCGCGTCATCACCCATTTTTCCATCTTGAACTCGGGGATGCCGAAGGTGAGCAGGCCGCCGATTTCCTCGTAGCGGTCGAACACCACAGGCTTCACGCCGTTGCGCGCCAGCACGTCGGCACAGCCCAGGCCCGCGGGGCCGGCGCCGATCACCGCGACCTTACGGCCGGTCGCGATCACGTTCGACATGTCGGGGCGCCAGCCGGCCTTGAAGGCCTCCTCGGAAATGTATTTCTCGACCTGACCGATGGTCACCGCACCGAAGCCGCCGCCCTCGCCAAACCCGTCACTGTTGAGCGTGCAGGCGCCTTCGCACAGCCGGTCCTGCGGGCAGACGCGACCGCAGACCTCCGGCAGGCTGTTGGTCTGGTGCGAGAGCTCGGCCGCCTCGAACAGGCGGCCCTCGGTGACGAGCTTCAGCCAGTTCGGGATGTAGTTGTGCACCGGGCACTTCCACTCGCAGTAGGGATTGCCGCAACCGAGGCAGCGGTCGGCCTGTTCCTGCGCATGCGCCGGGTCCATCAGCGCGTAGATTTCGCGGAATTCATGCTTGCGGACGTCGGCCGGGGTTTTCGCGCCGTCGCGCCGCGCCTGCTTCAAAAACTGGAATACGTCGCCCATTCTTATGCTTCCAATGCTTCACGGGACTGGCCGGGAATGTCCTCGACCAGGTCTTCAATCGAGATGCGCTTCGGCTTGACCAGCCAGACCTTCGCCAGCGTGGCGTCGAAATCAGCCAGCAGCAGCTTCGCGCGCGCACTGCCGGTGAGTCCGTGATGGCGCGCGATCTGGGTCTTGAGGAAGACGCGGTAGGGCTCGGTCTCGTCGCTGGTGATGCGCGTGACCTCGACCATTTCCTTGTTGAGCCTGGAGACGAAGTCGCCGGCCTCGTCGACCACGAAGGCCATGCCGCCCGACATGCCGGCGCCGAAGTTGAGTCCGGTATCGCCGAGTACGATCACGGTGCCGCCGGTCATGTATTCGCAGCCGTGGTCGCCGATTCCCTCGACGATGGCCAGCGCGCCGGAGTTGCGCACGCCGAAGCGCTCGCCACCCATGCCGGCCGCATAGAGCTCGCCACCGGTGGCGCCGTACAGGCAGGTGTTGCCGATCAGCGTGTTGCGGTGCGCGTCGAAGGTGGCGGCGCGTGGCGGAAAGATCACCAGCCGGCCACCGCCCATGCCCTTGCCGACGTAGTCGTTGGCGTCGCCCTCGAGTGTCAGGGTCAGGCCCTTGTGGTTCCACACGCCGAAGCTCTGGCCGGCCGAGCCGGTCAGGTCGATGCGGATGGTGTCGTCGGGCAGTCCCTTGCCGCCATGCGCCTTGGCGATCTCGCCCGACAGGCGCGCGCCGATCGAGCGGTTGACGTTGCGCACTTCGTACACGAGTTCGACCTTCGTGCCGGATTTGATCGCGCCGATCGCGTCGGCCACCATCTTTTCGGCCAGCTCGCCCTTGTCGAACGAGGGGTTGCGCTCCTGCTGCGCGAAGCGCGGTGCGTCGGCGGGAATGTCGCCCTGGCTCAAGAGCACGTCGAGCCTGAGGCGGCCCTGGCGTGGCGTGTCGCCGGCGGCCAGATCGAGCAGGTCGGTGCGGCCGATCAGGTCGGTCAGCTTGCGGATGCCGAGCGAGGCCATCAGCTCACGCGTCTCTTCGGCGACGAACTTGAAGTAGTTCACCACCATCTCGGGCAGGCCGATGAAATGCTCCTTGCGGAGCTTGTCGTTCTGCGTGGCCACGCCGGTCGCGCAGTTGTTGAGATGGCAGATGCGCAGGTACTTGCAGCCCAGCGCGACCATCGGGCCGGTGCCAAAACCGAAGGACTCGGCGCCGAGGATCGCCGCCTTGACGACGTCGAGACCGGTCTTCAGGCCGCCGTCGGTCTGCACGCGCACGCGGCCGCGCAGACCGTTGGCGCGCAACACCTGCTGTGCCTCGGAGAGGCCGAGTTCCCACGGCGAGCCGGCGTATTTCACGCTGGCGAGCGGGGAGGCGCCCGTGCCGCCGTCGTAGCCGGAAATCGTGATGAGGTCGGCGTAGGCCTTGGCCACGCCGGCGGCGATCGTGCCGACGCCGGGCTCGGCGACCAGCTTCACCGACACCAGCGCGTCGGGATTGACCTGCTTCAGGTCGAAGATCAGTTGCGCCAGATCCTCGATCGAGTAGATGTCGTGGTGCGGCGGCGGCGAGATCAGCGGCGTGCCGGGCTTGCAGTGGCGCAGGGACGCGATCATCGGCGACACCTTGTCGCCCGGCAGCTGGCCGCCCTCGCCGGGCTTGGCGCCCTGGGCGATCTTGATCTGCAGCACTTCGGCGTTGACGAGATAGGTCGCGGTGACCCCGAAGCGACCCGAGGCGACCTGCTTGATCTTGGAGGTCTTCACCGTGCCGTAGCGCTTCGGATCCTCGCCGCCTTCGCCCGAGTTGGAACGGCCGCCGATGCGATTCATGCCCTCGGCGAGCGCCTCGTGCGCTTCCGGCGACAGGGCGCCGAGCGACATGCCGGCGGAGTCGAAGCGCTTGAGGATGGACTCCAGCGGTTCGACCTCGTCCAGCGGGATGGGTTTGGCGCCAGCCTTCAGCTTCATCAGGTCGCGCAGCATCGCCACCGGACGGGTGTCCACCAGGGCGGAGTATTTCTTGAATTCGGCGTAGTCGCCGGTCTTCACGGCCTTCTGCAGCTGCTGCACCACGTCCGGGTTGTAGGCGTGGAACTCTTCGCCGAACATGAACTTCAGGAGGCCGCCGGCCGACAGCGGGCGCAGCGGGTTGAACGCCGCCTTGTGCAGCAGCTTCTGGTCGGACTCGAAGTCGTCGAAGCTGGCGCCGGAGATGCGCGACACCGTGCCCTTGAGGCACAGTCCGACCACATCCTCATGGAGCCCGACACCCTCGAACAGCTGGGCGCCGCGGTAGCTGGCGACGAGCGAGATGCCCATCTTCGACAGCACCTTGTAGATGCCCTTGTCCATGCCCTTGCGGAAGTTGGACAGCGCCTTGTCGAGATTGGGTTTGATCTCGCCGGTCTTCACGAATTCGCCGATGACCTGGTAGGCGAGGTAAGGATAGACC
>JAJZRT010000557.1 GCA_021802595.1 Pseudomonadota bacterium | reverse complement strand
GCTGACCAACAAGGACAACGGCCTCGCCAAACCGATCCGCGCCGATTATGTCGGGCTCGACGTGCCCAACCGCTATGTGTTCGGCTGCGGCATGGATGCATACGGGCTGTGGCGCAATCTGCCCGCCATTTACGCTTTAAAGGACAAATGACATGTTAGGCATCATCGGCGGCACCGGGCTGACCCAGCTCGCCAATCTGGAAATCACGCATCGAAAGGTGGCCCGCACACCGTGGGGCGAACCTTCGGGTGCCCTCACCTTCGGCCGTATCTGCGGGCAGGATGTGATTTTCATGGCGCGCCACGGCTACGGCCACACGATTCCGCCGCACGAGGTGAATTACCGCGCCAACCTGTGGGCGCTCAAGGACCACGGCGTCGACCGGGTGGTGTCGGTGGCCACGGTCGGAGGCATCCATCCTGACCTGATCCCCGGCACGCTGGTCATCCCCGACCAGATCATCGACTACACTCATGGGCGCGGCGCCACATATTTCCTGCAAAGCGACAAGCCGGTCACCCATCTCGACTTCACCTATCCCTACTGTGAAGCCATGCGCGCCGCGCTGTTGCAGGCGGCCGACAACGCCGGCATCCGCCTGCGTGCCCGCGGCGTCTACGGAGCGGTGCAGGGGCCGCGCCTGGAAACGGCGGCCGAAATCAACCGCATGGAACGTGACGGCGCCGACATGGTGGGCATGACCGGCATGCCCGAGGCCTATCTGGCGCGCGAACTGGAGCTTTGCTATGCCGCCGTGGGCGCGGTGGTGAACTATGCGGCGGGCCGTGGCCTGTCGATGGATGGCATCCAGATGGAGGAAATCCAGGCCGTGCTGGGCGAAGTGATGTTGCAGGTGCGGCATTTGCTGGAACAGCTGGTGACCGACGACGCGGCAGGCATGTGCGCGATCTGAATGCGTCATGAAGCGAGGGCCTGTTCACATTCATTTCGCGCCTGCGGCGAAGCCGATTCGGGATGCAGCCCGCGACAAAGGGATATGCCCGAATCGACCCGCCCCTCCGGGTTACCTCGATAAGCGCGTCTGCGGCGTTGCGCCGCTTGGCAAGAGGTGGCCCTTGCCTGCGCGACGCGCCTTGCATCCATCGCTTTCTCGCGTGAACGCAGGTGTGAAATGAGTGTGAACAGGCACTAGTACGATGAAGCTCTATCGCATCCTGCAATCGCAGGGATTCGGCTCGCGCAAGGGCTGCATGGCGCAGGTGAGGGCGGGGGCGGTCGCCGTCAACGGCATCGTCTGCGACGACCCGGAGGCCGAGATCGGCACGGCGGGCCTGGCGCTGACGCTCGATGGCGTCACCTGGGCGTACCGCGAAAAGGCCTATGTGTTGATGTACAAGCCGGCCGGCTACGAATGTTCGCATCACCCCAGCCACCATCCCAGCGTGTTCAGCCTGCTGCCGGCGCCGCTGCTGCAGCGCGGCGTGCAGTGCGTGGGCCGGCTCGACCAGGACACCACCGGACTGCTGCTGTTTTCCGACGACGGCCAGTTCATCCACCGCATGATCTCGCCGAGGAAGGGCATCGCCAAGGTCTATCGTGCCGCCTGTGCCGATCCCGTGACCGATGCCATGCTGGAGGCCCTGCGTACAGGGGTGCTGCTGAACGACGAGCCGGCGCCGGTCGCGGCCCTCGCATGCGAAAGAATCGATGGACACACCCTGTGTATGGCCCTTGCCGAGGGCAAGTACCACCAGGTCAAGCGCATGATCGGCGCAACGGGCAACCGGGTCGATGCGCTGCACCGCGAAGCCATCGGCAACCAGACCCTGCCGGCGGACCTGCCGCCAGGTGGCTGGCGCTGGCTTGAAACAGGGGATCTCGAGCAACTGGAGCAACCATGGCCATCCGCGAAGTCCTGAAAATGGGCGACCCGCGCCTGCTGGCGCCGGCGCGTCCGGTAGGAGAGTTCGACTCGCCCGGACTGACGCAGCTGATCGTCGACATGCACGACACCATGCGTGCCCTCAATGGGGCGGGCCTGGCGGCGCCGCAGATCGGTGTCGGTCTGCAGGTGGTGATTTTCGAGGTTGCCTCCAATCCGCGTTACCCGGATGCCGAACGCGTGCCCTTCACGGTGCTGATCAATCCGGTGCTGACGCCGCTGTCCGACGCCATGGAAGAGGGCTGGGAGGGGTGTCTGTCGGTGCCTGGCATGCGCGGGCTGGTGCCGCGTCATGTCACCCTGCGCTATCAGGGATTCGACGCCGCGGGGCAGCCGATCGATCGCAGCGTGAGCGGCTTCCATGCCCGCGTGGTGCAGCACGAGGTCGATCATCTGCTGGGCATCCTGTACCCGATGCGGATCCGCGACCTGCGCTATTTCGGCTTCACCGAAATCCTGTTTCCGGGGCAAAACCTGCAGGACGACTGACGCCCTTTCGATGCGTCCAGGCACGCATTTAGCATGCCTAAAGTTGTTCCTGTCCTCGCCGCTAACTTGTTACCTGACCGTGGGCGATGTGCCCCGGCACCCGTAGCAAGGACAACAATGAGCCAGGAACAACAGATCCAGCAGGCGCAGCGCCGCATCCATCACGCCGACGTGATGATGGACGAAGCGGCCCAGCTCGACGACATTGCCGCCCAATTGATGAGCGTACAGCGGAACTGGAACGACCCCAACCGCCTGCTTCGTCTCATGGCCGCGCTGGAAGCCAGTCGCAGCGTCTGGCATGCGATCCAGGCCGCGCTGGCGGAAGGCACGTTGCGGCTGCCCCTGGACGTGCAGCACAACCTGCTGATCCTGTCAGTCTATGCCGACAGCAAGATCGGCTTGTGCGAGGCCTCTCCCGATGCCGACACCCTGGGCAGCCTCGTCGCGTTGACGCGCACGCTGGCGGGCAGCCTCAAGGAATGGCGGGAGGCCGCATGAAGAAGGTGCAGGATTTCGCGCAGCATGGCAGTCCCAGCCTTGCCGCGGCGGTGGGCGTCAGCACGTCGGTGCGCCCCGGTCGAGGACGCACCCGCGTCAAGACCGAGGTGGAAGACAAGGTCAAGAAACCGGCCGACAGCGTGCGCAAGAAATCGCCGCCCGTCCGCAAAACGCCCTCCCGCGGGCGTTACGTCGACGAATACGCGCGGCCGGCCGTCTAGGTCGGGCTACTTCAGCGCATCGGTCAACTCGGCTTCCAGCGCCTCGCATTCAGCGGGGTTCTGCAGGGCCGCTCCGCGGACCAGGAAGGTGTCCTCGACCCGCTCGCCCAGCGTGTCGATCTTGGCGGCATAGACGCTCACGGCGTGCCGCATCAGCACCTCGGCCACCGCAAACAGCAGTCCGCCACGATCCGCGCAGGTGATCGACAGCATGTGGCCGTGGCCCAGCGTGTCGGCTTCCAGCCGCACCGTGGTGGGATAGGGGTGGTGACGCTGGTGGCGCGACAGGCGGCCGCGCGACACCGCCTGCAGCGGCCGGGCCGGATCGAGGTCGCGCGCCAGCTCGTACTCCACGAAGCTCAAAAAATCGCGGTAATGGATACCGCGGCTGGCCAGGTCCATCACCTGGAAGCTGTCCAGCGCGTAGCCGTTGCGGGTGGTATGGATCTTGGCTTCGAGAATGGTGTACTGGATGCGGGCGAAGAAACCGCAGATGCGGGCGAAGATGTCGGCCCGGTCGGGTGCGTAGACCAGCACCTGGATGCCTTCGCCAGCGGGCGACAGGCGCGCCCGCACGACGGCGCTGGCGCTGTCGACGCGCCGCCACAGCATGCGCGCCTGCCAGGCCATGTCGCGGGCGTCGAAGCGGACGAAATAGCGTTCGTCGAGATGCTGCCACAGCGCATCGGCGGCATCGGCCGGCAGACCGTACAAGGCGAGGTTGACCCGCGCTTCGTTCTGGCGGGCGGCGATGT
>JAJZRT010000556.1 GCA_021802595.1 Pseudomonadota bacterium | reverse complement strand
GCCCTCGAGCGGCGGGGTGGAGAATGTCTCCCGCGAGAGACGCGTGTAGAGGGCGGAGGGCGGAGGGCCCAGCATCGGGCTAGGATAGTCGGGGCCATGGCTCCCGACAAATTGCGCAGCGGCGCAAGGGCGGCGGACCGTATCGCAAGCGTTCCGTCGCGCCGCGCCGCGCACGGCGTCAAGAAATACCTTGTGCAGAAGGCAGACGGTTGTAAAGTCCTGGGCTTCGTCGCGGGCGACGCGACGGGCGGGAGAAGCGCCGGCACGGCAGCACGGCGCCATGCAGTGAGGGGGCTGACCATGGAAGACGAGTCGAGGGAACAGCTGGTCCTGGGTCGGCGCGGTTTGGCACTCGGTGCCGCCACGCTGTCGATGGTGGGGGCGACACCGGCGCTGGCCGGAGGAACAGGAAAGTTCGTTACGGCGAATAATAACAGTTACGATACGCTCGATCCGCATGTGGTCTTCGATATCGGGCGCATTGCATCGCGGCTCAACCTCTACGACGCGCTCGTGCGCTGGACCGATGATCCGGCGAAGCTCAACATGTGGCTCGCCGAGAAGGTGGACATCTCGCCGGACGCGCTCACCTACACGTTCACGCTGCGCGATGCGAAGTTCCATGACGGCACGCCGGTGACGGCGGAGGACGTGGTCTATTCCATGGAGCGCATCCTGGCGCTGAAGAAGGGTGCGTACGGGCTGTTCTCCAGCGTGGTGAAGCCTGGGACGACGAAGGCGATCGACGCGAAGACGGTACAGTTCAAGCTCAGCGCGCCCTACGCCGTGTTCATGGCAGTGCTGCCCGAGATGTGGGTGGTCAACGCCAAGATGGTCCGCGCGCACGAGAAAAACGGCGACTGGGGGGGCGCATGGCTGGCGCGCAACGAGGCCGGGTCCGGCTCCTTCCGCCTCGCGCATTACGACCCGGCGGTGGGCTTCTCCGCCAACCGCTTTCCCGGCCATTTCATGGGCTGGGGACCGGAGTACCTCGACACGGTCGAGTTCCGCGGCATTCTCGAGGTGGCGAGTCGGGTGCTGGGTCTGGAGAAGGGCGAGTTCGACGCGCTCGATGGCTTCACGCCCTATGACCAGATCAAGCGGATGCGCGGCAAGCCGAATGTGCAGATTTTGGCGAAGCCCTCGCTGCGGACGATGTATTTCATCATCCACAACCGGCGCGCGCCGCTCGACGACGTGAACATGCGCCGGGCGCTGTGCTATGCGTTCGACTATCACGGGTTCATCAACAACCTGCTCGACGGCTCGGTGGTGCGCAATGCCGGCATCATCCCCGATACGATGTGGGGAGCGCCGAAGAATCTTGCAGGCTATACCTACGACCTCGACAAGGCGCGTGCGGCGCTGGCAAAGGTGAAGGGGCCGATTCGCACGCTGACCATCAACGCGCTGGCGGGCTATCCGCAGAGCGGGCAGGCAGCGGAGCTGCTGCAGAGCGGGCTCGCCAAGATCGGCGTCAAGACGACGATTCTGAGCCAGCCATGGCCAGTGGTTGCGGCGAAGCTCGGCAACGAGCAGCTGAGCGCGGACCTGATTCCGCTTTGGCGCAGCGCCTATTTCGCCGACCCGCACAACTGGACAGGCTATATTTACAACAGCAAGCAGATCGGCAAAGGCAATCTCAGCTTCTTCAGCAACAAGCGCTTCGACGAGCTGACCGACAAGGCCCTGGTGCTGGTGAAGCAGGCGGACCGGCAGCCACTCTATGAGGAAGCCTCGCGCATCCTGGTGGACCAGGCGGCGGGGCTGTTCATCTACAACACCAACTATTACGGGGCGTTCGACAAGAAGGTGCGCGGAGTGCGCTACTGCCCGATCGGCGACGCTCAGGACATGCGCTGGCAGTGGCTCGCCTGAGCAAGAGCCGGTGCGGCTGCTCGGGCTGATCGCCCGCAGGCTGGTCTGGGTCCCCGCGACCCTGATCGGCCTGGTCGTGCTCGTGTTCGTGATCTCGCACCTGATGCCGAGCGACCCTGCGCGGATCCTCGCGGGTGAGAACGCGACTACGGCGCAGGTGGCGGCGCTGCGGCATAAAATGGGGCTCGACCAGCCGCTGCCGATGCAGTTGTTGCACTATTTGATCGATGTCGCGCGCGGCAACATGGGCGTTAGCCTCTACACGCAGACGCCGGTCGCGAGCGAGATCTGGCGGCGGCTGCCGGCAACGATGGAGCTAGCGTTCTATGCGATGCTCCTCGCCGTGCTGCTCGGGGTGCCGCTGGGCGTGGTGGCGGCACTGCGACGGAATTCGTGGTTCGACCATGTGTTGCGGGTGGTGACGGTCTCCGGGCTCGCGATCGCCGCGTTCTGGTTCGCGATTTTGCTGCAACTGCTGTTCTCGATGTGGCTCAACCTGACGCCAGTGCAGGGCCGGATCAGCGATTTCGGACCGAGCGGGGTGACGGGGTTCTATACGATCGATGCGGCGATTTCCGGCGACTGGTCCACGGAAATCGACGTGCTGCGGCACCTGGCGCTGCCGGTGATCACCCTCGCCTTCCCCGCGATGGCCACGATCGTGCGGTTTACCCGTGCAGGCGTGATCGGCACGCTGGGCAGCTTCTTCGTCGACTACCAGCGCGCGATGGGCGTGCCGTGGCGGGTGACGGTCTGGCGCTATGTGCTGCGCTCCGCGCTCACCGGGACGCTGACGCAGATCGGCCTCGTTTTCGGCAACCTGCTGGCAGGGGCAGTGGTGGTGGAGGCGGTGTTCGACTGGCCGGGGCTGGGACAGTTCGCGGTCAATTCGATCCTGCAATCAGACTACAATGCGATTCTCGGGTTCACCATCTATGTCGGCGTGATGTTCATCGTGGTGAACCTGCTGATCGATGTCGGGCAGGTGCTGCTCGACCCGCGCGGGCGATGAAGCTGCTGCGCCGCATCGCCCGCGACCGCGTGGCGCTCGCAGGGTTGATCGTGCTCGCGGTGATCGTGCTGGCGGCGATCTTCGCGCCCGTGCTCGCTCCCTATCCGCAGGACGTCAACACCTACCACACGGCGCAGCGGCTGCTGCCGCCGAGTGCCGCGCACTGGTTCGGCACAGACCAGATGGGGGGCGACATCTTCTCGCGCCTGCTGTTCGGCGCGCGCATCACGCTGATCACCGCGTTGATCGCGGTCGCGGTCTCGGTGCTGATCGGCGTGCCCATCGGGCTGGTGGGCGGGTACTGGCCCGGTTTCGTCGGCGATGGGCTGATGCGGGTTTCGGACGTCTTCCTCGCGGTGCCGCAGATCGTGCTCGCGATGGCTATCGCGGCGACGCTCGGGCCGCAGATCCAGAACGTGATCCTGGCGCTGTCGCTCACGTACTGGCCGTTCTGGGCGCGGCTCGTCTATGCCGAGACGCGCAACGCCAAGAACGAGATCTATGTCGAGGCGGCGGTGGCGCTTGGCGTGCCGCCGTGGCGAGTAATGGTGCTGCATATCCTGCCCGCGATCGCGCCGTCGCTGATCATCCGGACCTCGATCGGACTCGGGGGTACGATTCTCGTGGCCTCGGCACTGGGGTTTCTCGGTCTGGGTCCGCCCCCGCCGTCGCCGGAATGGGGGCGCATGATCGCCGATGCGCGCGCCTTCCTGCCCGGCGCGTGGTGGGATGCCGCGGCGCCGGGGATCGCGATCCTGGTGCTGGTGATGGCGTTCAACCTGATCGGCGACGGGCTGAGGGACGTGCTTGACCCCAAGCTGCGCGGCCAGGCCGCGGCGAAAGGCGGCGCGGTTGACTGAGCTGGTGCGCGTGCGCGACGTGTCGGTCGATTTTCCGTCGCCGGGTGGGACGGCGAAGGTGCTGGACCAGGTCAACCTGGCGATCGGCGAGGGCGAGATCGTGGGCCTGGTGGGCGAGTCT
>JAJZRT010000555.1 GCA_021802595.1 Pseudomonadota bacterium | reverse complement strand
GGTGCCGGCATCGCGGAATTTCACCTGCACCCGCGCGTCGGGGCCGCGCCCCTCGAAGTCGATGATGATGCCGGTGCCGAACTTGGCGTGGGCGACGCTCTGGCCGATCTTGTAGCCGGTGTCGTTGCCCTGGTTGCGGGGCGCCGGCGTGCCGTAGTGGCCGGTGGTCTGCTGGACGCCCGACGGGTAGGCGGATTCTGCGCGCCGGTTCAGGTGCAGCAGCACCTGTTCCGGCAATTCACTCAGAAAGCGTGACGGCAGGCCGTAGCGGATCTGGCCGTGCAGCATGCGCGACTGCGCATGCGACAGATACAACCGCCGGCGCGCACGGGTGATCGCCACATACATCAGCCGCCGCTCTTCTTCCAGTCCGTTTTCCTCATGCGCACTCTGCTCGTGCGGAAACAGGCTTTCCTCCAGACCGGTAATGAACACCGTGTGGAATTCCAGGCCCTTCGCGGCGTGCACGGTCATCAATTGCAGCGCGTCACGCCCTGCCTCAGCCTGGTGCTCGCCGGCTTCCAGCGCGGCGTGGGCCAGAAACGCATCGAGCGTATTCTCCTCGGATTCCTCGGAGAACAGCGCAGCGGCATTGACGAGTTCATTGAGGTTTTCCAGGCGGTCGGCGCCGTCCTTGTCGGCGCGGTAGTAGTCGGCCAGGCCGGACGCCTCGATCACGTGGTCGATCGTCTCGGAAAGGGTAAGGCCGGCGGTGGCCTGCTTGATCTCCTCGATCAGCCTGGCGAAACCGGCGACCTTGCCGCCGCCCGTGCAGGCGGCCTGCCACAGGCTGGACCCGGAACGCGCCGCGACGTCGGCCAGTTGTTCCAGGGTGCGCGCGCCGATGCCGCGCGCGGGGAAGTTGACCACGCGCAGGAAGGCGCCGTCGTCCTCGGGGTGCGTCATCAGGCGCAGGTAAGCGAGTGCGTGCTTGATCTCCTGGCGTTCGAAGAATCGCAGGCCGCCATAGACGCGGTAGGCCACCCCAGCCGAGAACAGCGCATGCTCCAGGACGCGCGACTGTGCGTTGGACCGGTAGAGCAGCGCCATGTCGGAGAAGGGCACGCCTTCGCGGTTCAGGTTCTTCGCCTCGTCGACCACGAAGCTCGCCTCGTCCTGGTCGGAATAGGCCTCGAAGATGCGGATCGGCTCGCCTTCGCCCTCGGCGGTCCACAGGTTCTTGCCGAGGCGGTGGGCGTTCTGCGAAATCAGGGTGTTGGCGGCCGTGAGGATGTGGCCGTGGCTGCGGTAGTTCTGCTCCAGCTTGATCACGTTGCCGTGGGCGAACTCGCGTTCGAACTCCGCCATGTTGGCGGTGTTGGCGCCGCGAAAGGCGTAGATCGACTGGTCGTCGTCGCCGACCGCGAACAGCGCCGTGTACGGGCCAGCGAACAGCTTCAGCCAGCGGTACTGCAGCGTATTGGTATCCTGGAATTCGTCGATCAGGATGTGCTTGAAGCGGTCTCGGTAATGCTCGCGCAGTGGCTCGTTGCGGTACAGCAGCTCGTAGGAGCGCAGCAGCAATTCGGGAAAGTCGGCCACGCCCTCGCGCTGGCATTGCGCGTCGTAGGCCTCATACAGTTCGGCCATGCGCATGGAGTATTCGTCGAAGGCCTCGGCGTCGCGCGCACGCCGGCCGGCTTCCTTGTGGCCGTTGATGAACCACTGCACCTTCTTCGGTTCGTATTTCTCGGTGTCGACGTTCATCGACTTCATCAGGCGCTTGATCGCCGAGAGCTGGTCGGCCGAATCGAGGATCTGGAACGACTGCGGCAGCCCCGCCTCGCGCCAGTGGGTGCGCAGCAGGCGGTTGGCCAGCCCGTGGAAGGTGCCGACCCACATCCCGCGCGTGTTGATCGGCAGCATCGCCGAAATGCGCGTCAGCATCTCCTTCGCCGCCTTGTTGGTGAAGGTCACCGCGAGGATGCCGTGCGGCGACACCTGCCCGGTCTGGATCAGCCACACGATACGCGTGGTCAGGACGCGCGTCTTGCCCGAGCCCGCCCCGGCCAGAATCAGCGCGGATTCGTGCGGCAGCGTCACGGCGGCGCGTTGTTCGGGGTTGAGGGTGTCGAGCAGCGTGGACATGCGGGGGTAGAATCGAGCGGTTGAAAGCGAATTATAAAGGCCCGCTCATGGTGAAAATCCTGTTCTTCGGAGACCTTGTCGAAAGCCTCGGCATGGCGTCCGACGAGATCGTCCTGCCCGCTGACGTGACCGACGTCGAGCGCCTGCTGTTCGTCCTGGCGAAGCGCGGGGAGATGTGGAAGAAGATGTTGCTCGGCAATCCCAAGCTCAACATCACGATCAACAAGCAGTTCGCGGAGAAATCGTCGCCGGTCAGGGATGGCGACGAGATCGCGCTGGTGGGGTTTGCCGTGGTTTAGCCGCCGCCATGGGCGGGGGGCGCCAGGAGGGTTATTTGAGCGGAAGCGCGATGATGGCCTTGACGACCCATTCGTCTTCGGCGTTCTTCAACCCATGCCCGACGCCGAGGTTCATGTCCAGCCCATGCAGGTCGAGGTCCATGACGCCATAGAGCACGTGAGTGAGCGAACCGGCCGGCAGGAGGTCGTGGAGCGGGCCGTATTCGCCGTAGTATTCCAGCCCCGCCCGTGCGCCTGCGGTGACGCGATGCGTCACTTTCAGTGCCGGTTCGAATTTGGGTTCGCGGCTCACGTTGCTGGACAGGTCTGTGTCCAGGATGGGATTGAAGCTGACCAGCCACTGGTCGTCGCGGTAGCCCACGATGGGCCGCAGTTCCAGCGCCATCGCGCTTTCCGAGATGCGCGGGGGTGAATAGCCCAGTTCGGCATTGATTCCCCAGAAAAACCGCTCTGCTTCGGTACGTGGCGCAATGTACTTCAGGCGCAGCCGCAAGCCGTTCTCGTAGAGCGTGCCGTCGGCGCTTACGGCAACGGGCAGGTAAAGCCCGGCTTCCAGGGTCCGGGTCAGGCCATAGGAAAACTCCGGGGTGACCTGCAGGCGGTGGTGGGACTGCATTTCGCCGCCGAAGCTCGGCGCCTTCCGGCCATCCGGGACGTAATTGAGGTGAAGCTCGAGGCCGAATTCGCCGGGATCGTCCATTTCCTCCGTGTAGACCTGGATTTCATCGGGTGCTGCATGGGCTGCCAGCGTGGCGAAGCCCAGCACGATTCCGACGAGCGACTGAATGGCAAAACGACCGAAACCCATTTTCCTGTCCCTGAGTTAATTTATTGATTGAGAATGATTATCATAAATAATATTGTCGCTGGCAAGGATTTTTCCCTGGGACGCTCGCCCCAGCGAAACCGGAGGGGCATGGAAAGCGCCGGCAGCGTACTTCGACGACGGGGCGGCCGGCGTGGGGCAAAAAAAACGGAGCCAGCCTGGCTCCGTTCTTGTCCGGGCAGGGCCCGATGCCACCTGATTACTTGTTCTTGTTCGCGATCATGTCCTGGATGATCGGCGCCAGGATCAGTTCCATGGCGAAGCCCATCTTGCCGCCGGGCACCACGATGGTGTTGGGGCGCGACATGAACGAGTTGGAGATCATGTTCAGCAGGTAGGGGAAGTCGACGCCCTTCGGATCGCGGAAGCGGATCACGATGAAGCTCTCGTCCGGCGTGGGAATGTCGCGCGAGATGAAGGGGTTGGAGGTGTCGACGGTCGACACGCGCTGGAAGTTGATGTCGGTGCGCGAGAACTGCGGGGTGATGTAGTTCACGTAGTCCGGCATGCGGCGCAGGATGGTATCGACGATGACGTCGGCGGAATAGCCGCGCTCGGCGCTGTCGCGGTGGATCTTCTGGATCCACTCGAGGTTGACGATGGGCACCACGCCGATGCCGAGGTCGACGTGCTTCGAGACGTCGACGTCGTCGGTCTTCA
>JAJZRT010000012.1 GCA_021802595.1 Pseudomonadota bacterium | reverse complement strand
CTGCGCGAAGCCAACGACCGCGGCTACGAATGCCTGCTGGTGGAGGACGCCACCGAGAGCTATTTCCCCGAATTCAAACAGGCGACGCTGGACATGATCCGGGCCCAGGGCGGTATCGTCGGCTGGACGGCGCCGCTTGCCGCGGTGATGGCGGCGACCGGGCGCGAGGCACCATGAGCGACCCGAACGACGACCTGATGAAATACCTGGATGCCGCGCTGGCCCTGCATGGTCTGGCGCTGGACGAGACGCGGCGCCGCGACGTTGAAAAACAGTTGCGGCTGCTCGCGGATATGGCGCGACTCATCGAAGATTTTCCCCTGCCCGCCGACGTGGAACCCGCCAACACTTTCCGCCCATGAACGACTTCCCCTTCACCGCGCAGGGCTGCACCGCCGCCTTCGACCGGGGCGATCTCTCGGCCCGGGACATCGCGCAAGCCAGTCTCGCGCGCATCGCCCGCCTGAACCCCGGGCTCAACGCCTTCATCGGGGTGACCGCGGCGCGCGCCCTGGCCGAGGCCGGGGCGCTGGATGCGGCCCGCAGACGGGGGGAAACCTGCGGGCCACTGGCCGCCGTGCCCTACGCGGTGAAGAACCTGTTCGACGTGGCGGGCCTCACCACCCTGGCAGGGGCGCGGCTGCACGCCGGCAACCCGCCCGCCACGCGCGATGCCGCGCTGGTGGGACGCATGCAGGCCGCCGGCGGCCTGCTGGCCGGCACTCTCAACATGGATGCCTATGCCTATGGCTTCACCACGGAGAACACCCATTACGGCGCCACCCGCAATCCGCACGATCCATCGCG
This sequence comes from Pseudomonadota bacterium, assembly GCA_021802595.1. Next base: position 19,515 of record JAJZRT010000012.1, on the reverse strand, counting down.
CTCCGCCGGAGGATCGTCGGGAGGGACCGGCGCCGCGGTGGCAGCGGGGATGGTGCCCATCGGCCTGGCCAGCGATACCAATGGTTCCATCCGGGTGCCGGCCTCGCTGTGCGGGATATTCGGTCTCAAGCCCACCTTCGGCCGTCTCTCACGACGCGGCACCTATCCCTTCGTCGCCAGCCTGGACCACCTGGGTCCGCTGGCGACCACGGCCACCGACCTGGCGCTGGCCTACGATGCCATGCAGGAACCGGACCCGCTCGACCCGGCCTGTGCCCAGCGTCCGCGCACACCTGTCCTGCCGGATCTGCATGACGGCATCGGGGGGCTGCGCATCGCCCGGCTGGCCGGCTATTTCGACGACCACGCGGGCCCGGAAGCACGCTGGGCGGCCCATGCCGCTGCCCGGGCCCTCGGCGCGCAGGACGAAGTGGAACTGGACGGCGTTGCCGAGGCAAGGGCGGCGGCCTTTCTCATCACCGCCACGGAAAGCGGCGCGCTTTATCTCGACGCGCTGCGCGAGCGGCCCGATGACTTCGAGCCGCTGTCGCGGGAACGGCTCACCGCCGGCGCGTTGCTGCCGGCGGCCTGGTACCAGCGGGCGCAACGCTACCGGGAATGGTACCGGCGCCGAGCCAGGGAATTATTCGAGCGCTACGACCTGCTGATCGCCCCCGCCACGCCGGTCACCGCGCCGCTGCTGGGCCAGGAGACCATCCGTATCGGGCCACGCGACCTGCCGACGCGCCCCAACCTGGGGCTGCTCACCCAACCCATTTCCTGCATCGGATTGCCGGTCGCGGTGGCCCCATTGTGGCCGGAAGGCGGACTCCCCATGGGGGTACAGCTGATTGCCGCCCCCTGGCGCGAGGACCTGTGCCTGCGTGCGGCCCGGGTGCTCGAGCAGGCCGGCCTGGCATCCAGCCGGATCGCTGCGGAGGCCGCATGATCGCGCATGCCGGAGTGAACCTGCCCCATGTGAAAGCCGAGGTGGAAGCGGCTTTTCTGGACTACGAGGCGGCACTGAAGCGCAACGATCTCCAGGCCCTGGATCGGCATTTCTGGCACAGCCCGCACGTCGCGCGCTACGGCGTCGGCGAAAACCTCTATGGCATCGAGGCGATCCGCACGTTCCGCGTCGCCCGCAAAGCTTTCCAGCTGCCGCGCACCCTGACCCAGACCCACATCACCACCTTCGGCGAGGATGCGGCCGTCGCCACGACGGAGTTCCACCGTCCCGGACAGCCACCGGGACGGCAATCCCAGACCTGGATCCGTTTTCCGGAAGGCTGGCGGATCGTGTCGGCCCACATCAGCCTGCTGGATGAGGACCCCACCTAGCCCGACGAACGCAGCGATGTCGTGTGCTATGTTGAACTCGGAGGTCCCCCGACATGAAAAACGGAAATCCCATTCTCAAGTCGCTGCGGGCGGCGCTTGAACGCGAGCCACTGATCAACCTGCATCGCTGGCCCATCCAGATCGGGATGACCGACGACAATGCGCTGTTGCTGGAAGGCGAGACGGGAAGTCTTGCCGCAAAGAAACGGGCTCTGGAAATCGCGGGAGCGACCCCCGAGGTGCGCGGGGTGGTGGACCGGCTGCACGTGGCGCCCGTGGAACGCAAGGGCGACGGCACGATTCTCGACACCCTCCAATCCATGCTGCTGGAGTCCCGTGACCTGAAGAACTGCACGCTGCGGGTCATGAAGAAGGGACGGGCACTCACGGTGCAGGAGGCCCGCGGCGAAGACGCCAGCGGCGACATCCTGGCCTCGGTGAAGGACGGGGTGGTGACGCTGGACGGGTGGGTCATCAGCCTTTCGCACAAACGCCTGGCGGGGGTGCTGGCGTGGTGGGTGCCGGGTTGCCGCGACGTGCTGGATGCACTCGAGGTGCTGCCGCCGGAACAGGACAACGACGATGAGATCAGCGAGGCGCTGTCGCTGGTGCTGGAAATGGACCCGATGATTCCTCATCCGGAGCAGATCCGCGTCCACACCGACCATCATGTCGTGACGCTGGAAGGCGTTGTCGGCAGCCAGATGGAAAGCAGCCGGGCCGAACAGGATGCCTGGTGCCTGTTCGCCGTGGACAAGGTGATCAACAGTCTTGCCGTGAGCGCATAGGCAGGGGAATCCCGTTCCCTGCTGCTCTACCCTCCTCGGCACTACTTCGCTGCGGTGATGTTGCCGCAGGACACGTACACCTGAATCTCGTCCGCACTCTTGTGAACGTTGATCGCCGTCCTGTCTTTCAGGATGGTTTCCAGCGAGACGGGGACCGTGGTGACGGATTTCCCGTCCTTGACGGCTTCCAGCTTCCATTTCGGCGCCTTGTCCAGCTTGTCGCAGGTTCCCATATGGATGTGTGCGGGCTGCGCAACCCCCTTGGGATCATTGGAAAGTTCTATGGCCACCCTGGTTTTATCCCCTTCCGGGGTCAGGGTTGCCGTGCCGGTCTGTCCGGAATTGTTCTGGGCATCGAGCCTGACCGTCACGACATCGTGGGCGGCCAGGGCCGGGTGGGGAGACAGCCCGGAAAGCAGCAGAATCAAGAGCAGATCACGCATCACGATTTCCCTCCATCGGCAACGAGGATCGGTTTATAGCATCGGGCAACCAGAAGACAAGGGCGTGCACCGGAAGTGCGGCTGGGTCGCCTCCAGAAATTTTCTTTATGGAATGTGTGAAGGGCATTCTGTTCAGCAGAATAATCCCGAGAAAAACACTCAGGAATTGTCTAGACTGCGATCTGTCTTCCTCGCACTGACTGGAGACGGCCATGTCTACGCATATCCCCTACGATACCCCCATGCTTGACCAGCTCGAGAGCGGCCCCTGGCCCAGCTTCGTCACCGGCCTCAAGCGCCTGGCCAAGGACAACGCCATGATGGTGGACCTGCTGGGCCAGCTGGAAACCTCCTACGAAACCCGCAAGGGTTTCTGGAAAGGCGGTACGGTCGGCGTGTTCGGCTACGGCGGCGGCATCATCCCGCGCTTCACCGAGCTGAAGGATGAAACCGGCAAGCCGCTGTTCCCCGAGGCGGCCGAATTCCATACGCTGCGCGTGCAGCCGCCCGCCGGCATGCATTACACCTCCGACCTGCTGCGCAAGCTGTGCGACGTCTGGGTCAACAACGGTGGCTCGGGGCTGATCGCGTTCCATGGCCAGTCCGGCGACATCATGTTCCAGGGCGTCAGCACCGCGAACGTGCAGGCGGTGTTCAACGGCCTCAACGAAATGGGCTTCGACCTTGGCGGCGCCGGCCCCGCGCTGCGCACCTCGATGTCCTGCGTCGGCTCGGCGCGCTGCGAAATGTCCTGCTTCGACGAGGCGCGTGCGCTGCGCACCGTCATCAACAACAACCTGGACGACATGCACCGCCCGTCCCTGCCCTACAAGTTCAAGTTCAAGTTCTCCGGCTGCCCGAACGACTGCGTCAACGCGATCCAGCGGTCCGACATGGCCACCATCGGCACCTGGCGCGACAACATCCGCGTCGACGAGAAACTGGTGCAGGACTACTACCAGGTGCATGGCATGCACGACCTCTACAACGACGTGGTCGGCCGCTGTCCGACCAGGGCCATCACGGTGGTGCCTGTCGAGCAGTTGAAGGCCGATCCGCATACCTCGGTCGCCCGTCTCGGCGACGGCAATGCCTTGTGCATCGACAACAAGAACTGCGTGCGCTGCATGCACTGCCTCAACGTCATCCCCGGCGGCCTGCTGCCCGGCAAGGACAAGGGCGTGTCCATCCTGGTGGGCGGCAAGGGCGTGCTGAAGATCGGCGCCACCATGGGCAGCGTGATCATCCCGTTCATGAAACTGGAAACCGACGAGGACTTCGAAAAGCTGAACGAACTGGCGCGCAACATCCTCGACTTTTTCGCGGAGAACGCGCTGGATCACGAGCGCACCGGCGAAATGATCGAGCGCATCGGGCTGGCCAACTTCCTCGAAGGCATGGATATCCCGGTCGATCCCAACATGATCAGGGAGCCGCGCTCCAACCCCTACTTCCGTTCCGACGACTGGGACGAGCAGGTGGCCAAGTGGGTGGAGTACAAGCAGCAGAAAGCGGCCTGACCCGGTTGCAGACACTGCTGCCGACGCGAGGCCAAGGAGGGTGCCCATGGCTAGCTTTTCTCCAGCAACACGTCGGAGGCTTGAGGTCCAGGGGTTTGTCGGGCTGGATGATCGAACCTTGGCCGAAACCGGCCCGTGGCTTCGTCTTGCCTTTGCGCTTTGCACGGTGTTGGCGGCAATCGGCACGATCCTCGCCTCGCCCGTGTTCTTGTGGACCCTGCTTCCGATCGCGGCGCTTGCCGCCGCCTTCCCCGTCCACCCGTTCGACCTCCTATACAACCATGGCATCCGCCATCTCACCGGAACGGGGCCGCTGCCCAAGCGCGGCGCGCCCAGCCGCTTCGCCTGCGGGCTGGGTGCGGTATGGCTCCTGGTTACCGGCTGGGCCTTTCAGTCCGGCTACGACCTGGCGGGTTACCTGCTCGGCGGCGCGCTCACGGCTGTGGGGTTGCTGGTAAGCACCACCGACGTCTGCATCCCTTCGCTCATCTACCGAACCATTTTCGGGTTTCCCCCGACATCGGGCAGCGGCAAGGCCTGAATCACTGCCCGGGCCGACGCGGACGCCACGTCCCGCGGCGACCAGCCCGTCAGGCCAACCAAAGGAGGAAGATCATGCTCAAATCACACTCGATCGCGAGAAATGCCACCTGTGCAGCCCTTCTGGTCTTGCTGCTTGGCGCAGGTGCAGTGCAGGCCGCCGAGACGCAGCCCCCCAAGTCCCTGTACGACCGGCTGGGCGGGATTTATCCCATTTCAGTGGTGGTGGACACCTTCATCGACCTGCTGCTGGTAAACGATGTACTCAATGCCAACCCGGCAATCAACGCGGCCAGGAAGCGCGTTCCCGCAGCCGGGCTGAAGTATCGCGTCACCGAACTGGTCTGCCAGCAAACCGGCGGGCCGTGCAGGTACACCGGGCGCGGAATGAAGGAATCTCACGCCCACCTCAATATCAGCGAGAAGGAGTGGCAGGCCATGCTGACCGACTTCCGCCGCGTGCTGAACAACTACCGTGTGCCGGCGAAGGAGCAGGGAGAACTGGTCGCCATCGTGGAGAGTACCAAGAAGGACATCGTCGTGCGGGAGTAATGGAGAGCAAGCATCGCTGTCCGGACCTGGCGATGGACTAGGGACGCGTTCCCGCCACATAACCATGGCGCAGCTGGTTGCTGCTGACCACGCGCGACCACACGAACTGCCTGAGATAGTCCTCGCTGCCCGCCTGCACGCCGGTGCCCGAGAGCGCCGTCCCGCCGAACGGCTGGATGCCGATACGGGCGCCGGTGATGCCGCGATTGAGATACAGATTGCCGACGCGGAATTGCTGCCATGCCGCGTCCAGGTGCTGCGGCAGGCGCGAAAACACGCCGCCGGTGAGCGCGTAGTCGCTGTCGTTGGCGAGCGCCAGCGCGGCCTCGAAATCGGGCGCATGCAGGACCGCCAGGATCGGCGCAAAGATTTCCTCGCGCGCCAGCCGGTGGTGCGGCTGGATGTCGGCAAAGATGACGGGCGCAAAGTAGTGGCCGTCCGCCGGTGCCTTGCCCTGGTACACCAGCCTGCCTTCCGTCACGCCGATGTCGAAATAGCGCCGCGCCTTGTCCAGCGCCTGCCGGTCGATCAGCGGGCCGAAGCGGAATTGCGGATCGACGGGCGGACCCGGCGGCCAGCTCGCCAGCGCGTCGGCCAGCCGCGCCAGCAGGCGCGCGTGCACGTCGCCCACCGTGATGAGGCGCGAAGCGGCGGAACATTTCTGCCCCTGGTAGCCGAATGCGGACGCCAGGATGTGCGTCACCGCGTCGTCGAGGTCGGCGTCCTCGTCGACGACGATCGCGTTCTTGCCGCCCATTTCGCACACCACGCGCTTGACGCGTCGCTGCTCGGGGGTACGACGGTGGGCCTGTTCGATGAGCGCGAGCCCCACCTCGCGCGAGCCGGTGAAGGCGATCGCGGCGATGTCGGGGTGCGCGGCCAGCAACGAACCCAACGTCGCGCCGTCGCCCGGCAGCAGCTGCGCCACCGCGGGCGGGAAGCCGGCTTCCAGCAGGATCCCGTGCAGCTTGCAGGCGTTGATCTGCGCCGGCGTGGCCGGCTTCATGATGACCGGGTTGCCGCACACCAGCGCCGCCGCGCTCATGCCGGAAAGAATGGCGAGCGGAAAATTCCAGGGCGCGATCACGGCCGTCGGCCCCAGCGCCTCGTAGCGCGTGGCATTCTTCTCGCCGGGAAAGTCGCGTGTCACGCGCCAGTCCAGCAGCCGTTCGGCGGCATCGGCGTAATAGTTCCAGCAGTCGATGGCTTCGGCCACGTCGGCGTCGGCCTCGCGCCACGCCTTGCCGACTTCCAGCACCTGCCACGCCGCCAGTTCGAAGCGGCGGCGGGCCATGAGGTTCGCCGCCTCGCGGCACAGGCGTGCACGTTCGCCCACCGCGGTCTCGCGCCAGCCAGGGAAGGCGGCGACGGCATGGCGAATCGCCTGCTGCGCATGCGCGGGCTCGGCCTGCTCGACGCGGCCGAGGCACTGCGCGGGATCGGCCGGGTTGCAGCTGTCGCGCCAGCGCGTCGCCGCCGCCCCGCGCAGGACCGGGTGCAACGGATAGTCGCGCGCCGGTTCCTCCGCCGCCTGCGCCAGCGCCGCAGGCATCGCCCGCCGCGGCGCGTCCTCGCTGAAATCGGCCAGCGGCGTGTTGCGGAACCCCGGCTCCGCCGCGGATTCCTGCGACGACGCATGCGGCGCCGCGAGCAGGCTCTCGGGCGGGGCGTCCTCCAGATAGGCCTGGCGCAACACCGACGTCGACGCAGTGTTTTCCAGCAAACGGCGAATGAGATAGGCGATGCCGCCGATGAGGTCGCCCACCGGCAGATACAGGCGCAGGCGCGCGCCCTCCCCGACCACGGCCGCGGCAAGCGGACCGGCCATGCCGTAGAGCATCTGCACCTCCCAGCTGGCGGCCGCGCGTCCCAGCGCACGCGCCAGCGCCAGCGCGTGCGCCAGCGACCGCAGGTTGTGGCTGGCGATCATCGGGTAGACGCGGTCGCCCGCCGCGAACAGCAGCGCGGTGAGCCGTTCGAAACTCGCATCGGTGGCGGCCTTGTCGGTATACACCGGGCAGGGCCAGAAGCGCTGCGCCGCCAGCGCCACTTCGCTGTCCCAGTAGGCGCCCTTGACCAGGCGCACGCGCAGCGGCCGCTCGGGCGTCCACGGCAGGGCCAGCAAGGCGCGCAGATCCGCCTCGGCGTCCGGGCGATACGCCTGCAGCGCAAGGCCAGGCGCGTGGCCGGGCCGTTCCGCCAGACGCCGGAACACCGCCAGCACCAGCGGCCGGCTGTCGTGATTTTCCATGTCGAGGGTGAGGCTGACGCCGGCCGCTGCGGCTGCGGCGCGGATCGGCTCCAGGCGGCCGAGCACGCGTTCCACGCTGCCATCGAGATCGATCGGGTCGAAGCGCGGGGTGAGCGCGGACAGCTTGACCGAAAGATCGGGCCGTTGCGCCGAACCGGCGGCGAGCCAGGCGAGCAGCTTCAGGATGCGCGCGGCATAGGCGTCGGCCTCGGCCTCGGACAAGACCGCCTCGCCGAGGGCGTCGAGACTCACCGTGGCGGGCAAGCCGGCGATGTGCTTCACGGTTGCGGCGAAGACGCGGGCGTCCTCCTCGACCACGAACAGGCGTGCCGAGCGCGCCACTGCCTGCTGCAGCAGCGGCGCCATCCAGACCTGCCCGCCCAGCCTGAGCAGCCGCCCGAACAGACCGCCGAGCTCGAAGCCGCCGAGATAGGCGCGGAAGTGGGTGGCGATCGCCCGGTGGTCGCGCAGTTGCGGCAGAACGTCGACGAACTGGAACAGCGCGTCGCGCAGCCGCGCGTCGGCGATGGCCCGCTTCAGCATGATGCGGCGCCCGGCGTAGAAGCGGGGCGGGTGCGCCCGCGCCCGCCGGTAAAGCGTGCGGCCGATTGCCTGGATCGAGGGTTCGAGGGACGCGTCAGCCATGACCGCAGTATAGGCAGCCTGCCCGGGTGGCTCGCGGGGGCGACAGGAGGGCTGCTTTGTTTTGTGGCCGGCGACCCGCTATAACTAGGCTTGTCTCGCCCACCCACAGGAGATCGCCATGAACGGAAAACATTTGCCGGCCGCCCTTGCACTCGGCCTCGTGCTGGTCATTCCCTCGATCGTTCTTGCGCAGGGCAAGGTGCTGATCACCTCGCCGGCAGACGGCGCCACCCTCGACCCGATGGACGAGAATCGGGTGGTCTACGACGTGGAAACCGGCCCGCGGGGGGATCACGCCCACCTCTATGTCGACAACAAGGAAATGGCGATATTGCGCAAGCTCAAGGGCAGCTATCCGCTGGAAACCCTGTCTTCCGGCAAGCACAGCCTCTGCGTCAAGGTGGTGAACAAGGCCCACGTGCCCATCGGCATCGGCCAGTGCATCCAGGTCGCGGTGAAGTAAGCCGTGTGGCCGGAGAACCTCGCCTATGCCCTGACCCAGGTGGTACACAACTTCGGCGCCGCTGCCGTGCTGGGCGGCGCGGTGTTCGCGCTGTGGCCCATATTCAGGCTGGAGAACGTCCGCACATTCGCGTGGCTGATCCTCGCAGCCTGGGGCGCGCAAATCGCCAGCGGCGGATTGTTCGGCCTCACCAGCCTTTACTACTACGGCGAAACGCCGGACCTGAGCAGCGTTGCCCTCGCTGCCCTCGCCGTCAAGGTGGCGGCGGCGATCACGGGCTTCCTGCTGGCCGCCTTCTTCCTCATGCGCGGCAAGACCTGGACCCGAACCGGCGTCAGGCTCGGCTTCCAAAGCCTGGCCGCACTGGCCGCCATCGCCCTGACAGCCGCCGCTTTCCTGCGCTGGTTTTCGTAGACAGCAACACTGCTATTACGATTTAAACCGCATCCAATCCCTCACATCCCGATCAGTTGCGCATGCAAGCCGCGTTCCCGGAAGTTGCGCAGGATGCTGGACGCGCGTGTCGAGCGTGATTTCGTCGACACTCTTGTCGACATGCACCCAGAACCGGGCGCATTGATTGACATCGGTTCTGCGAGTACTAGCCTTAAGCTATTCGCCTGCCTTCTGCTGGACACAAGGGCGGGCGCGCCAGCCAGCTGTCGCGCCTTCACATTCAAACGCAAGCCTCTCATCCGCAGGACTGCGCGCATCCGCCACTCCAGGGAGACACCAACTGGCATTGGAGGGTCATGATGATCACTGACAATCCGTTCATCCCGGCGACAGATTTTCTGCCCTCGCGCTTCTTGCAGGCTTACGTCATTCTGATGGTTCTGGCGGTGATCGCCGGGACACTATTCGACCTCTATCACAAGCGCAGTGCGCAGTTCTTCGTGCAGCAGCGGGCGCAGTCCGGCGCCGCCGCAACGCGCAGGCTCAGCGGGGCGGAGGTGGCGCGCATCGCGGCGCGAACGCTCGCGCACGACGTGGCGACGTTCGGCGAGTTCTGCAACCCGAGCCGCAGGCTGTCGCACATCCTGTTGTTCTACGGCTTCGTGCTCTATCTCGTCACGACCGCCGCGATGGTTTTCGGCTATCCGGCGGACCCGCATACACCGGCCGTCCTGCCCGTCCTGTGGAACATCGGCATCCTGATGGTGCTGATCGGCGGCTACTGGTTTTTCTTCTTTCTCCGGGTCAACGTCGTGCACGACGGCCAGCCGCCCTGGCGTCTGGTGCGTGCCGACCTGTTCATCGTCTCGCTGCTGGCGAGCGTGAGTTTTGCCCTGCTGTTCGAGCTGGGGGCGATGGCGGGCAACCCGACCGCAACGCGGATTCTCTTCGGCGCCTATCTCTTCTTCACCACGCTGCTGTTTGCGTCCGTGCCCTGGTCCAAGTTCGCCCACATGTTCTACAAGCCCGTGGTGGCGTTCCAGCGAAGCATCGAGGAAGCCGACGGTTCATCCAGCCTGCCGGCGCCCACAGGAGACACACGATGCCCACCTACACATACATGACGCGTTGCGACGGCTGCGGCGAGTGCGTGGACATCTGTCCGTCCGACATCATGCACATCGACCCGATACACAGACGATCGTACAACATCGAGCCCAATTTCTGCTGGGAATGCTATTCGTGCGTGAAGGCATGCCCGCAGCATGCGATCGACGTGCGCGGCTACGCCGACTTCGCACCGCTGGGCGCCAGCGTGCGGGTGCGACGGGAAGAAGCCAGGGGAACCATTTCCTGGAAGATCCGCTACCGCGACGGTCGCCTGAAGGAGTTCACCTTCCCGATCCGCACCACGCCCTGGGGGTCGATCAAGCCGCCGTCCGACTATGCGGCAGCCGATGCGGACGCCCTGAGTTCGCCACTGCTCGCGCACGAACCCGAGGCGCTCATGGTGGCGGTGCTGCCCGCACTGCCGCCGTCAGCGACCGGACAGGTGATGCCATGAGCCTGTTCTCATCCCGAAAAACCCGCTTCGTCGACACGGACATTCTTGTCATCGGCGGCGGCTTCGGTGGCTGCGGCGCCACCTATGAATCACGCTACTGGGGGCGCGACCTCAAGATCACCCTGGTCGAAAAAGCCAACATCGAGCGCAGCGGCGCCGTAGCCCACGGCCTGTCGGCGATCAATTGCTACATGGGCATGCGCTGGGGCGAGAACCAGCCAGAAGACTTCGTACGCTATGCGCGCGGCGACCTGATGGGGCTGGTGCGCGAGGACCTGATCTTCGACATCGCGCGCCATGTCGATTCCACCGTGCACAAGTTCGAGGAATGGGGCCTGCCGATCATGCTGAACCCGGAAACCGGCCGCTACCAGCGCGAAGGCAAATGGCAGATCATGATCCACGGCGAAAGCTACAAGCCGATCATCGCCGAGGCCGCCCGCAAGTCCGCCAGCGAGGTCTACAACCGCATCATGGTGACGCATCTGCTGCCGGACAAGGCGCATCCCGGCCGTGTCGCCGGCGCGGTCGGCTTCAGCGTGCGCGACCGGCACTTTTACGTGTTCCGGGCAAAAGCCGTCATCGTCGCCGCCGGCGGCGCGTCGCACATCTTCAGACCCAGATCGATCGGCGAAGGCGTCGGCCGCACCTGGTATGCGCCGTGGAGCAGCGCATCGGCCTACGGCCTGGTGCTGCATGCCGGTGCCCGGATGATCCAGATGGAAAACCGCATCGTGCTCGCCCGCTTCAAGGACGGCTACGGTCCGGTCGGCGCCTGGTTCCTGCTGCTCAAGGCCTACGCCACCAACGCCTACGGCGTCAACTACGAGGCCGCGCGCTTCGAGGAGATCAAGGCCCTGGTCGGCAAATACGCGGAGATCACGCCGGTGCCCACCTGCCTGCGCAATCACGCCATGCTGCAGGAGATCAAGGCCGGCAACGGCCCCATCTACATGCATACGCAGGAAGTGCTCGACAGCCGCGCGAAGGAGGAAATCGGCTGGGAGGATTTCCTCGACATGACGGTCGGCCAGGCGGTGGTGTGGGCCTCCCAGAACATCGACCCGATGGAAAAACCGTCCGAACTGATCACCTCCGAACCCTACGTCATGGGCTCGCACGCCACCTGTTCCGGCGCCTGGGCCAGCGGGCCGGAAGACTGCGCACCGGCCGACTATCAGTGGGGCTACAACCGGATGACGACGGTGGAAGGCCTGTTCGGCGCCGGCGACACCATCGGCGGCTCCGCCCACAAGTTCTCGTCCGGCTCCTTCACCGAAGGCAGGCTCGCCGGCAAGGCCGCCGTCCGCTATGTCATGGACCTGAAGGGCGAACCGCCGCAGGTGGACGAGGCGCAGATCCGGCAGCTGGAGAAAACCATCTTCAAGCCGCTGGAAAACTACGCAATCGGCCGCAACGAAATCGTCGCCGGCAGCGTCGCACCGAGCTACCTATCCCCGCTGCAAGGCTTGCAGCGGCTGGAGAAACTGATGGACGAATACGTCGGCGGCATCAGCACCTTCTACGTCACCAGCGAACCGATGCTTAACCGAGGCCTGGAGCTACTGACCCTGCTGCGGGAAGACCTCGACCACCTCGGCGCCGAAGACATCCACCAGCTGCAGCGCGCCTGGGAACTCCAGCACCGGGTATGGACCGCCGAAGCCGTGCTGCGGCACACGCTATACCGCCAGGAAACCCGCTGGCCCGGCTATTACTATCGCGGCGATTTCCCGAAACTGGACGATGCCGAATGGCATGCCTTCACTGCATCGCAGTACGACGCGAAGACGGGTGAATGGCGCATGAGCAAGCTGCCGGTACACCACATCATTGCGTGAGCGGGCGATGCTGAGATTGCGGCGCCCCTGAAATAACCGCAAGGCTGAATGGACCACGTTCATCGGGCGAAAGTCCCAAGAGCGGTCATCTGAAATTTGCTCCGACAACAGGCATTCGGCCCATCCGGTGGCGACCAAGTCCAAGCAAAGCCCTGGCTTCCTCACATGCGTCAGGCGTCCACCATCCGGTCCATACCATATACGATGGGCCGAGACGCTTGTTCTGGACGCCCATCACGCCCCTACGCCGCCTCCCGCCGCCCCGCCTCGTGCTGCGAAAGCGCACAACGGTTGCGCCCCAGCTCCAGTTCGCTGGCACGGGCTTCGTCCACCTGAAGCAGGCCGGTGTTGACTCGCCGGATGTCGTCGTAGCTCGGCGGATGCTCCGGCAGGCTCGCCAGGATGTAGGTGCTGAACGCAGCCTGTCCGCGGTCGTGCATGCGCAGGCCTTCGTTGTGGCTGCGCAGTGCGCCGAGGCTGGCGCGGTAGCAGCCCTGCTCGTCTGCCTCGTGCATGTGGCTGAAGTGGGCGGGGAGCACGACGGTGGGGTCGGGCAGGGCCAGCAGCCGTTGCAGCGAGCGGTATAGCAGGGGCACCCAGGTCCTGGCCCGGCCGCCGAGGTCGGGGCGGCCGATCGACTCGATGAACAGCGTGTCGCCGCTCAGCAGATAACGCTCGTCCACCAGCAGGTTGATCATGCCGAGGGTATGGCCGGGAAGATGAAGCACGCGCACGTCCACCTCGCCCAGGGTATGAACCGTTTCGTCTTCCAGATAGCGGAAGGCAAACGTCGCGGGCAGCAGGTCATCGGGATGGATGCTGTCGTAGGGATGCAACCGGTAATCCACGCGCAGTGCCTTGGCCAGCGCCACGCCGCCGCTGAGGTGGTCGGCCTGCAGATGGGTGTCGAACACGTCCGTGATGACCCAGCCCCGCTCGGCGGCGATCCGGGTGTAGATATCGATGTGGCGCGCGGCATCGACCACCATGGCCTCGCCGCCGCTGGCCAGCAGATAGCTGAGACAGCCGCGTGCCGGGCGGCTGATCTGCAGGAGGCTGAGCCGCGGGCTGTCTTCCACCACGCGCATGGTGTAGTGGTCGCCCCAGGCCGCCATTCCGCCTTGCAGATTGACGGCCTGATAGCCGAGCCGGCGCAGGCCTTCGGCAACGTGCGTCGAGGTGTCGCCGCGGGCGCATACCGCCAGGATCGGGCTGCTGCGGGGCAGGCTGTCCTGCAGCCGGTTCGGGACGGCGCGGGCAACCGCTGCGGCAATGTCCTCGTCCGCTTCGTCCAGGTCCAGCAGGTCGAAATAGGGCATGTTTAGGGTCTGGATCGGCACCCTGCCCTCGATTTTCCATGCATCGAATTCATCCCGGTTGCGTACGTCGAGGATGGCGAACCGGCTGCCCTGATCCAGATGATGGTGCAGTTCCTCCGGGCTCCAGACGGATTGTTTGCGTGTAGTCATTTCACCCTCCTGTTCTTGTAGAGAGTCTCCATGTATTCGACTCTCATCTACCTGACTTGATCCATTCGCAATCTTGATTCACCCGCAATCTGAACTAAACAGTACCTATATAGTCCTATTTTTGAATTTCGGGAGCGTTCATGTTGCGCATCGCCAAACTCACCGATTACGCCACTGTATTGATGGTGCGACTGGCACACGAGCCGGTGCGTTGTTTCAGTGCGGCTCAACTGGCCGACGAGTTGGGGCTGCCACTGCCAACGGTAGCCAAGCTGCTGAAACGCCTGCTGCAGGCACAACTGCTGACCAGTGAGCGGGGTGCGGCGGGCGGCTACACACTTGCCCATGCACCGCATGGGATTTCGGTGGCCGACGTGGTGCAGGCGATCGAAGGCCCGGTGGCGCTGACGGAATGCGCGCGCGGCCAGGGCAACTGTACGCTGGAGCAGGATTGCGCGACACGCGCCAACTGGCAGGTCATCAGCCGTGCGGTGCGGGTGGCGCTGGAAGCAGTCAGTCTGGCCGATATGGCGCTGCCCCGGATGCAGACGATCCGGATGCCGGGCCTGAAGGAGAAAACACGATGAGCAATGCCGACGTCCGCCGCGCGGAAACACGCACCCAAGACTTGCGCCATGCTGATGAACGCAATCCAGAATTGCGCAGCCATGTCGCCGGCGAATACCGCTGGGGCTTCGTCACCGACATCGAGCAGGAGACGGTGCCCCAAGGACTCAGCGAAGACGTCATCCGGCTTATCTCGGCCAAGAAAAGCGAGCCAGGATTCATGCTGGAATGGCGCCTGACGGCCTATCGCCACTGGCTGACGATGCGCGAGCCGACCTGGTCGTCGGTGCACCACCCGCCGATCGACTACCAGGCCATCCACTACTACGCCGCGCCAAAGACACTGTTGCGCACGCCGCCGAAGGACCTGTCCGAAGTCGACCCGGAGCTGCTGCGCACCTACGAGAAGCTTGGCATTCCCCTGCAAGAACGCGAGGCATTGGCCGGCGTGGCGGTGGACGCAGTGTTCGATTCGGTGTCGGTCGCCACCACCTTCAAGGACAAGCTGGAAAGCCTGGGCATCATCTTCTGCTCCTTCTCCGAGGCGGTGCTGAAGCATCCCGGGCTGGTGCGGCAATACCTCGGCTCGGTCGTGCCCACCACCGACAACTATTTCGCCGCGCTCAACTCGGCGGTGTTCACCGACGGCTCCTTCGTCTACGTGCCGAAAGGCGTGCGCTGCCCGATGGAACTGTCGACCTATTTCCGCATCAACGCGCGGAACAGCGGCCAGTTCGAGCGCACCCTCATCATCGCCGACGAGGGCGCGGCCGTGAGCTATCTGGAGGGCTGCACCGCGCCGATGCGCGACGAGAACCAGTTGCATGCGGCGGTGGTGGAACTGGTGGCGCTCAAGGACGCCCGCATCAAGTATTCGACGGTGCAGAACTGGTATCCCGGCGACCGCGAAGGGCACGGCGGAATCTACAACTTCGTCACCAAGCGCGGCGACTGCCGCGGCGACCGCGCGCACATTTCCTGGACCCAGGTCGAGACCGGCTCGGCCATCACCTGGAAATATCCGAGCTGCATCCTGCGTGGCGACGACAGCATCGGGGAGTTCTACTCGGTCGCCCTGACCAACCATCATCAGCAGGCTGACACCGGCACCAAGATGATCCATATCGGCCGCAACACCCACAGCACCATCGTATCAAAGGGCATTTCTGCCGGATTCGGCAGCAACGCCTACCGCGGCCTGGTGAAAGTGCTGCCGTCCGCCGCCAACGCGCGCAATCATACCCAGTGTGACTCGCTGCTGATGAGCGACCACTGCGCCGCCCATACCTTCCCGTATGTCGAGGTGAAGAACCCCAGCGCCACGGTGGAACACGAAGCCACCACCAGCAGGATCGGCGACGACCAGCTGTTCTACCTGCGCAGCCGCGGGTTGAGCGAGGAAGACGCGGTGAACCTGATCGTCAACGGTTTCTGCAAGGAAGTGTTCAAGGAACTGCCGATGGAATTCGCAGTGGAAGCGCAGAAGCTGCTCGCGGTGAACCTGGAAGGCGCGGTGGCCTAGGCAAGGAGAACGTCATGCTGGAAATCCGCAATCTGCACGTGTCCATCGGCGACAAGCCCATCCTCGCCGGCATCGATTTGAGCGTAAAGGCCGGCGAGGTGCACGCCATCATGGGCCCCAACGGCTCCGGCAAGAGCACCCTTGCCCAGGTACTGGCCGGGCGCGAGGGCTATACGGTGACTACGGGCAGCGTAACTTACCTGCAGCACGATCTGCTGGCGCTGGAACCGGAACAGCGTGCCCGCGCCGGGGTGTTCCTCGCCTTCCAGTACCCGATGGAGATCCCCGGCGTGGCCAATGTGCAGTTGCTGCGCACCGCGCTCAACAGCGTGCGGCTGCAGCGCGGCGAAGCCGAACTCGACGCGATGGATTTTCTTGACACGGTGAAAGGCAAGCTGGCCCTGCTCGGCATGGACGAAAGCTTCCTCTACCGTGCGGTCAACGAAGGGTTTTCCGGGGGCGAGAAGAAGCGCAACGAAATCCTGCAGATGGCGGTGCTCGAACCGCGCCTCGCCATCCTCGACGAAACCGACTCCGGCCTGGACATCGACGCCCTGAAGACCGTGGCAAACGGGGTGAATGCGCTGAAGCACCCGCAGCGCGCGATCATCCTGGTCACCCACTACCAGCGTCTGCTGAACTACATCGTCCCCGACCGGGTACACGTGCTGGCGGGTGGACGCATCGTGCGTTCGGGTGATGCCGGACTGGCGCTGGAACTGGAAGACAAGGGTTACGGCTGGCTGATTCCCGAATCCGGATCGCAGGAGCAGCGGACATGACGCCCACCCTCTACCGGCAGGCGCTCGAACATGGCATCGGTTCGCCACACCAGATGGCGTCACGCAAAATCGCGCTGGAGCGTTTCTTCGCACGCGGACTGCCGACTCCACGCGACGAAGACTGGAAATACACCGCGCTCGATTTCCTGGAGCGCGCTGAACTCCACGCCCCGCAACACGCAGCGGAAGACTGGGCAAGCGAAGACTACCCGGGCGTCGTATTGAAGTTCGGCAATGGCCGCCTGACGGATCTTCATTCCAAATCGGTCCACGCGCATAGCCTGTCTGAGCGTGCCGACACATCCCTGGTGGTCCGCCATCTCGGCCAGCTGGCGGACACCTTCCCGGGTGGCGCAGCGCTGGCTGACATCAACAGCGCGCTGTGGAAGGACGGTCTGCTGCTACACGTTCCCGTTGGCTGGAAAGCATCGCCGCTGTTCGTGGCACACATGGCCAGCGAGGCCGACGCCATGCTGCACCTGCGCCACCTCGTCGTGCTGGAGGCCGGCACCGAAGCCGTGTTGGTGGAGCATGACCAGGGCACCCCCGAGCTCCCATACTGGCATAACACGGTGACCGAGATCCTGTTGGGCGAAGGTGCGAGACTGACGCACATCAAGCTCGACGAAGACAGTGCGGCTGCCACCCATACCAGTCTGACCCTGGTGGAACAGTCGCGCGACAGCCGCTACCAGGCCTTGTCGATCAATGTCGGCGGGCGTGTGGCACGCCACGACACCTGGGTGAATCTGGCCGGGAACGGCGCCGAGTGCCGGCTCGACGGCCTCTTCATCGCCGATGCACGGCGTCACATCGACCAGCATCTGCATATCGAACACGCCGCGTCGCATACGACAAGCCGCCAGACCTGGCGCGGGGTCGCTGCCGGGCGTGGACGCGGCATCTTCGATGCCCGCGTGGTGGTACAGGCGGGCGCGCAAAAAGCTGATGCGCAGCAATCCAGCCGCAATCTGCTGCTGTCGCCTTACGCCGAAATCGACGTCAAGCCGCAACTGGAGATTTATACCGACGACGTCAAATGCGGCCACGGCGCGACAGTGGGCCAACTCGACGAGGCGCAGGTGTTTTATCTGCGGAGCCGCGGCATCGACGCCGATGCCGCGCATGCCCTGCTGTTGCGCGGGTTTGCCGAAGCGGCGCTGGAGCTGCTGGAGCGCAGCGGACTCACCGCCTGGCTGGAGCCGCATCTGCTTGCCGCGTTGCCGGTCGTGAGGAAGGAGCACACGGCATGAACGCCGATCAGCGCGCCCTCTACGAAGAGGTGATTCTGGAGCACAACCGCCATCCGCGGCACTATCCGAAGAATCCGCGCGGCAGCACGCATCATGCACGCGGATTCAATCCTTTGTGTAATGACGAGGTCGAGGTACACCTGAAAGTGACGGGCGACGTGGTTCAGGACATCGGATTCGAGGGCGCCGGCTGCGCCATCTGCATGGCCTCCGCGTCGATGATGACTGAGGCGGTAGTGGGCAGGCCGGTGGGTGAAGTCGTCGCCCTGTTCCACCGGGTGCACCACATGCTGGCTGAAAACGGCCCGGCGGAAGACGTGGGGAAACTACGTGTCCTGCAGGGCGTGCACGAGTTCCCGATGCGGGTGAAATGCGCAACACTGCCCTGGCATACCCTGCAGGCCGCGCTCGAGCAGCAAACCGGAACGGTGTGTACCGAAGGCCCCTCGCCGTTCTGCCCGCAGCCTTCGCAGCCCTCCCCGTCGCCATGATCGACCTCGTCCGCCTGGCCACCGGGAAACGCGCCGAACAAGGTCTGAAACGTCAGGTCATTGCCGCCCTGCGCACAATCCATGACCCGGAATTGCCGGTCAATATCTACGACCTGGGGTTGATCTACGCGCTCGACATCGATGCGGCCGGCCGCGTCGAACTCCGCATGACCCTCACCGCACCCGGCTGCCCGGTGGCGCAGACCTTCCCCGCACAGGTCGAGCAGACCGTTGCGGAAGTTGATGGCGTGACCAGCGCCCACGTCGAGATCGTCTGGGATCCGCCCTGGGATCCCAGACGCATGACGGAGGCAGCGCGGTTGCAACTGGGGCTGGTTTGATGCCCGATTGGACACGGGTCGCGACCGTCGAAGCCCTGCCGCCAGGCAGCCGTCGTGTGGTGGATGTCGACGGTGTGGCCGTGGCGGTCTTCAATCTAGACGGGGACTATTGCGCGATCGAGGACACCTGCACCCATGACGGTGGCGAGTTGGCCAGTGGCGAAATCCGGGGTGAAGAGATTGTCTGCCCGCGCCATGGCGCCCGCTTCAACTTGCGCAACGGCGCGGTGACAGCCCCGCCCGCCTACACCGCAATTGCCACCTTTCCGGTCCGGGTGGCAGAGGGCTGGGTGGAGGTGCGTGATGACCGCTGGGATTGATCTGACCGTCACAAGCCGACGACCTGTGCATGCAGACCCCGCTCCTCGAAGCTGTGGAGCAAGGTGGCGGCATGGGTCACTTCTGAATCGTAGACCACCATGATCATGTGGGATTTTTGCGGGTTGTGCCCCACCGAAACCACGCCGTTGTCCTTGCGGATCCCCTCTTCAATCCGGGCCAATGCGGCATCGTCCAGGGTTTCATCGATGTGCAGAACCACTTCGTTCAGGCTTGCGCTCATCATGATCTCCTTCAATGAGGTTCGACTGTCTTTATAGCCTTTTCTGGACAGCCGTCAGTCCACTTGCCGCGCGCGCAGCACCTTGATCTGGAACAGGGTGTTGCGCTCGTCCTCCTCCAGCGCGGCGCGGATGTGCTGCACCGTCGCCCGGTAGCGCGGAATGATGTTGTACTTCAGTGCGTTG
>JAJZRT010000554.1 GCA_021802595.1 Pseudomonadota bacterium | reverse complement strand
CCGATCTCCCTGCGCCTTGGCCTGATACAGCGCATGGTCGGCACGCATCAGCGCAGCATCGATCGAATCCCGGGATGACACGCCCAGCCAGGTCTGCCCTGCACTGAGGCTAATCCGCAAATCGAGGCCGAAAGCATTCAGTTCGCTCCTGAACCGGTCAGCCAGCCGACGGTACCACGCATCCACCCCGTCGGAGCCGATATCCGACAACAATACGACGAATTCGTCTCCGGCCAGCCGTGCCGCCAGATCAGCGCGCCGGGTCAGGTCTTTCAGTGACTGCGCCAGCGCCAACAGGATCTGATCCCCCACCCCGTGTCCATAGCGGTCGTTGACGCTCTTGAAGTAATCGATATCGAGCAGGATGAGGGCGACAGGATGCTGTCTTTCGGCCAGACCCTGCGCCTGGGGAAAGCGTGTCTCGAAAGCGCGGCGGTTGGGCAGCCCCGTCAGCGGATCAGTCAGGCTCAGATGTTCCAGTCGGGCACGCTGCTCCTGCAGATGCAGGGCGATCACGTTGATATCGTGCGCGGCCGTCTCGAATTCGGTGTAGTGCGGAACGATGGCCGGAACCGGCTCGTCGCGTGCCAGCGCGGTCATGGCGTCGATCGTGGACACGATGTCGTTCAACATCGCGCGCCGCACGCGTAGCAAGCTTATCGCCAGCAGCAGCAACACGGCCCCCAGTGTCACAATCCCGGCCAGCACCTGCATTTTTCCGCTGAGCGTAAGGAGTTGTGTCGGCGACTGGGCGATCAGGGTCCAGCCCGCAGCGGGAATCTTCAGACGGATTTCCTTCAGTTTTCCGGTGACCTTGCCCTGCCGTGCAATGGTATTGCCTGCTGCGTCAAGGATGATGAGCGCATGCCCGGGGTGGATGCTATCGTCGATCACGCGCTGCAACTGGCTCAGCCGCACGCTCAGGAAGATGCCGCCCAGGACTTCGCCGCCCGTATCGTGTACCTCCTTCACCAGATCGAAGTGCTCGGCCCCCTTTACCTCGCGATGCAGCAATGGCCGAACATCCCTCAAGGTGTCGGCGCGCTGCATGTCCTGCTGGCAGCGCGGTCCTATGCGCAGCGACAAGGCATCGCCCAGCACTTCGCCGTGCGGCTTGACCAGTGCCACCCCCAGCAAATCGGGAAGCAGCCGCTGCCGGGAAACAGCCCATTCCTGCTGTTCCTCGATAGTGCCGACACGCATGAGATCGATCAGATCCGGATCCCGCGCAGCCTTGTCGAGCATCGTGTGGTAATAATCCAGCAGCCGGATCACGCTGATGCGGGCCTGGGTGGCCTCGAGTTGAAGCAGGCTCTGCTGTTCCTGGCTGCCGGCCCGCAGGCTGAACCAGATGCTGAGCGCGATGCCGGATGCGAACATGCCCACCACGCCCAACAGCAGCCACCAGATGTGGCGCTGCAGTGAGGCTGGGGCACGCAAGGTTCGCGGGGGTTCGGTCAAGGCCCTAGCTCCTCGACAAGGCCCGCAATGCCTGCCGGATCGCCTCGCTCACCGGCAGGTCGGCCGGCAGCTGTCGCACGGCCTCGCTGGTCTCGCGCTCGTTGTACCCCAGTGCCAGCAGGGCCTGGCGCACGTCGTCCGACACCCCGGTGGTTTCCGGGCTGGCGATTGCGCCGGCGAACACCGGCTTGCCCTTCAGCTCGAGCAGCAATCGCTCGGCGGTTTTCTTGCCAATACCGGGCACCTTGACGATACGGCCGATTTCCTGCGCGGCGATCGCCGCCGACAGGTCGTTGACCGACAGCCCCGACAGCACCGACAGGGCGGTCTTGGCGCCGATGCCGGAGACCTTCAGCAGTTCGCGAAAGGCGGCGCGCTCGGTCTCGCTGCCGAACCCGTACAGCAGGTGCGCATCCTCGCGGATGGCCAGATGGGTCAGCAAACAGACTTTCTCGCCCGTCGCCGGCAGGTTGTAGAACGTGCTCATCGGCACGTCGATTTCGTAGCCGACGCCGTTCACGTCGACCAGCACCTGGGGGGGCTGTTTGGCGGCGAGGATGCCGCAGATTCTTCCGATCATCGGGCGTTGCCCATGGCTGACTTCTCCGTTTATAGCAACAGCATAGCCGCAAGCAGCAGCGCCTGGACATGCGCCGCCAGCAAGGTCAGCCGGATGGCCGGCACGAGCCGCCCGGGCACGTCGGCGTAGCGGCGCAGCTGACGCCAGGCGAGCACGGCGGGAATCCATGCGACGAACGCCCCCGCCGCGACGGGCGACAGCCTCCCCGACACGATCCCGCCCGCCAGTCCCAGCCCCGCCAGCAGCAGGATCAGCGCATAGCCCCGCGCCGCGACGGCCGGCGCAAGCCGCGTCACCCAGTGCAGCTTGCCGCTGGCCCGATCGGCCTCGCGATCGGGGAACTGGTTGATGAACAGAATGTTCGTCACAAGGAACGCATAGGGCGCCCCCGCCAGCCAGGGCTGTAGTGCGAACGCGCCGCGCTGCACGTAATCCGCGCCGACCACGACGAGCAGGAAACCGGCCGCCACGCAGAGCTCGCCGACACCGCGACTGTTCAGCTTCAGCGGGGGCGCCGAATAGGCCCAGCCGATCGCGAGACCGGCGAGACCGATCCAGAACAGCCCCGGGCCCGTCACGGCGAGGAGTCCCAGTCCGCCGGCGATCGTGGCGCCAAACAGCGCGATCGCGAATGCGCGGACCTGACGTGGCGCCATCACGCCATTCTGGATGAAGCGGGAGCCGCCGGTGTAGGGGTAAAGACGCCGCGTATTGCGCGCATCGGTTCCATTCAGGTGATCGCAGTAATCGTTGAGCACGTTGATCCCGGCGTGCGCCATCGCCGCGAGCAGGAGCGTGGCCGCCGCACGGCCCCAGTGGAAAGCCGCACCATCCGCCCCCGCAACCGCAAATCCGAGCAGACAGCCGGCGAGCGTGATGGACAGAAAGGCGGGCCGCGTCGCCAGCAGATAACGCAGGGCGGGATTGGCGAGCCGCGCGCGGGTCGGCTCGGCCGGCGACGCAACGGCGCTCATACCAGCCGTCCGCCCTTGACGCGATAGCCGGCAGTCGATTGCGCACCGAGGCGACTGCCATGGGCATGGGCGATGGCACAGGCGAGCGCGTCGGCGGCATCGGCCTTCGGCGCCACGGGCAGCGCGAGCAGGCGCCTGACCATCTCCTGCACCTGCTCCTTGGCCGCCTTGCCGTGCCCGACCACCGCCTGCTTGATCTGCAGCGCGGTGTATTCGGCGACCATCAGTTCGTTCGTCACCGCAGCACAGATCGCCGCGCCGCGCGCCTGGCCGAGCAAAAGCGTCGACTGCGGGTTGACGTTGACGAAGACGATCTCGACTGCGCAGGTATCCGGCCGGTAGGTGGCGATCACCTCGTTAAGCCCGGCGAACAGCACGCCGAGCCGGGTGGGCAGTTCACCTTCGCCGCTCCTGATGACGCCGCTGGCGACGTAGACGAGCTTCTGCCCGGTCTGCTCGATGACGCCGAAGCCGGTGAGACGCAGGCCCGGGTCGATGCCGAGGATGCGCAAAGGGGCGTCTACTCCGGCAGCACGGCGTTGGTGTAGACCTCCTGTACGTCGTCGAGGCTATCGAGGGCGTCCAGGATCTTCTGCATCTTCACCGCGTCGTCGCCCGTGAGTTCGGTCTCGGTTTCGGGGCGCATGGTGATCTCGGCCACCGCCGGCTTGAACCCGGCCTTTTCCAGCGCCTCCTTCACCGTCTCGAAGGCCTTGGGATCGGGCGAGGTCAGCACCTCGATCGAGCCGTCCTCGTTGGGGATGATGTCGTCGGCGCCGGCGTCGAGCGCGGCTTCCATCACCGCCTCTTCGCTCGCGCCCGGCTCCAGGATGATCTGGCCGCAGTGCTTGAACTGGAACGCCACG
>JAJZRT010000553.1:2718-3881 GCA_021802595.1 Pseudomonadota bacterium | reverse complement strand
TCCGGCGTGGATGCATCTCAGCCTGGTTCCATGATCGAAACCGACCGTCTTATCGCCCCTGCCACCGCCAGCCCCCAGGAAGAGCAGATCGAGCGCGCACTGCGGCCGCGCTCGCTGGCCGAATACGTGGGCCAGGCGAAGGCGCGCGAACAGCTCGAAATCTTCATCCATGCGGCGAAGAAGCGCAGCGAGGCGCTCGACCACGTGCTGCTGTTCGGCCCGCCCGGGCTGGGCAAAACGACGCTGGCGCACATCATCGCGCGCGAGATGGGCGTCAACCTGCGCCAGACCTCGGGGCCGGTGCTCGAGCGCGCGGGCGACCTGGCGGCGCTGCTGACCAATCTGGAGCCGCACGACGTGCTGTTCATCGACGAGATCCATCGGCTCTCGCCGGTGGTCGAGGAGGTGCTGTACCCGGCGCTGGAGGATTTCCAGATCGACATCATGATCGGCGAAGGCCCGGCGGCGCGCTCGGTCAAGCTCGACCTGCCGCCGTTCACCCTGGTCGGCGCCACCACCCGTGCCGGCATGCTCACCAACCCGCTGCGCGACCGCTTCGGCATCGTCGCGCGGCTGGAGTTCTATTCGGCGGAAGAGCTGGGCTTCATCGTGCACCGCTCGGCGGGCCTGCTGCAGATGAATCTCGACGAGGCCGGCGCGCTGGAAATCGCCCGTCGTTCGCGCGGCACCCCGCGCATCGCCAATCGCCTGCTGCGCCGGGTGCGCGACTACGCCGACGTGAAGGCGGAAGGGCAGGCCACCGGGGCGGTGGCCGATGCGGCGCTGGTGATGCTGGATGTGGACCGGGCCGGACTCGATGTGATGGACCGGAAACTCCTGTCGGCCGTGGTCGAGAAATTCATGGGCGGGCCGGTGGGGCTGGACAATCTGGCGGCGGCCATCGGCGAGGAGCGCGACACCATCGAGGACGTGCTCGAACCCTTCCTGATCCAGCAGGGCTATCTGCAGCGCACGCCGCGCGGCCGCATCGCCACCCCGCTGGCGTACCGCCACCTCGGCCTTGCCGCACCGGCCGAACCCAGCGCAGAGCTGTTCTGATGGCGTTTGTCTGGCCGGTGCGCGTGTACTGGGAGGACACCGACGCCGGCGGCGTCGTCTATTACGCCAACTACCTCAAGTTCATGGAGCGCGCGCGCAGCGAA
>JAJZRT010000553.1:0-2708 GCA_021802595.1 Pseudomonadota bacterium | reverse complement strand
GCTTCGAGCAGGACGTGCTGCGCGAGGAAGCGGGCGTCGTGTTCGTGGTGCGGCGGGTGGAGATCGACTACCTGTCGCCGACCCGCTTCAATGAGCAGATCGAGGTGTCGGTCGCGTTGCACGAAGCGGGGCGGGCCAGCCTCAGCGTGCGGCAGGAACTTATGCGCGGGCCCGACCGTCTGGCACAGGCCGTGGTGACGCTTGCCTGCGTCGATGTGGTGCGTTTCAAACCCGTTAAAATACCCGAGCCCCTACTTCAAGCATTGGCCCCGCAACGTGAACCCTGAACTCGGTCAAGACCTTTCGCTGTTCCATCTCGTCCTCCACGCCTCGGCCCCCGTCCAGATCGTCATGGCCCTGTTGCTCGGCGCCTCGCTGATGTCGTGGTGGTTCATCTTCATCAAGATGTTCGCCCTCAAGCGCGCCGCCCACCTGACCGACCGCTTCGAGCGCGAGTTCTGGGGCGGCGGCGACATGAACGCGATCTACCAGCGGGTCGCCGGCGAGCGCGAAGGCGCGGGCGAAATGGAACGCATCTTCGAAGCCGGCTTCCGCGAATTCATGAAGCTGCGGCCGCAGGCCGGTCTGTCGCTCAACGTCATCATCGACGGTACCCGCCGCGCGATGCGTGCGAGCTACCAGCGCGAGCTCGACGGCCTCGAGTCGCACCTGGCTTTTCTGGCGACGGTCGGCTCGGTATCGCCCTACGTCGGCCTGTTCGGCACGGTGTGGGGCATCATGATCGCCTTCATGGGGCTGTCGAGTGTGGCGCAGGCCACGCTGGCGCAGGTTGCCCCGGGCATCGCCGAAGCCCTGATCGCCACCGCCATGGGCCTGTTCGCAGCGATCCCCGCCGTGGTCGGCTACAACCGCTACACCCACGACATCGACCGCCTGGCCAATCGCATGGAAAGCTTCATGGAGGAGTTCTCCAACATCCTGCAGCGGCAGGTGACCGCCAAGGCGGATTGACCGATGGCGCGGACCCGCAAGCAGGTCGCCCAGATCAACGTCGTGCCGATGATCGACGTGATGCTGGTGCTGCTGGTGATCTTCATGGTGACCGCACCCTTCATCAACCCGGCCCAGGTCGAACTGCCGAGCATCGGCAAGACGTCGCAGGCGCCGCAGAAGCCGCTCGAGATCATCATCAGGGCGTCGGGCGAATACCTGCTGCGCGATCGTGCGGCCGGCGGCGGTGAGCGGGTGGTGGCGAAATCGGCGCTGGCCGATGAGTTTGCCGCGCTGCATCGCGACGCCCCGGAGCAACCGGTGGTCATCGCGGCGGACAAGAGCGTGCGCTACGAGGAAGTGATGCACACGATGACGCTGCTGCAACAGGCCAGGATCACGCGCATCGGCCTGCTTGCCCGCCCGGCGCCATGATCCTCGCCGCCGACGTGCCGTCCGCCCCGCGCCCCGCGCCCAAAGTCCTTGCCGGTGCGCTGGCGCTGGGCGTGCATGTGCTGTTTGTCCTGCTGCTGGTATTCAGCGTGTCGTGGCAGACGCACCATCCCGCTGCGGTGATGGTCGATCTGTGGCAGGCCCTGCCGGACACCCCGGCTCCGCCCGCCAGAGTCCGCCCGCCCCAGCCGGTGAAGGCGCCCGAACCGGCGAAAACCTCGCCTCCTCCCAGACCGGTGGAGAAGGAGCCGCCCCCGCCCAGGGCGCCCGACATCGCGCTGGAGAAAAAGAAGGCCGAGGCCGAGCGCCTGAAAAAGCGGCTGGCCGAACAGGCGGCCGAGGAGAAGGTCCGGGCCGAGGAAAAAGCCCGGGCCGAAGCCGAAGCGGCCCGGGCACTGCGCGAAAAGCAGGTGGCCGAACAGAAGCGGCAGGCCTTGCTGCGGCAGATGGAAGCCGAGGACATGAAGCAGCAACTGGCTGCCGACACCGCCGCGAGCGAGGCGCGCATGGCCCGGCTGACCCAGGCACGCGCCGCGGCCAGCAAGCGGCAGGCCGAGGTGGCCAGTGTGGTGGGGCAGTATCGTGACCAGATCAGCGCCAAGGTGCGCGGCAATACCCGCCTGCCCGACAACCTGAAAGGCAATCCCCAGGTGCGCTGCCTGGTGAAACTGCTGCCTACCGGCGAAGTCCTGAGCGTGCGGGTGACGCAATCCAGCGGGAATCCGGCCTACGATGACGCGGTGGTGCGCGCCATCGAAAAGTCGTCGCCGCTGCCCTTGCCGAGCGATCGCGATGCGCGCGCCGCGTTTGTTCCGGAACTTTCCTTCGTTCATCGCCCCAAAGAGTGAGCCCGAAACGGGCTGGAGCGAGGCTGCGCGCGGCATGGATCGCAGGCGGCCTATGC
The DNA here is from genome assembly GCA_021802595.1 of Pseudomonadota bacterium. The sequence continues at coordinate 400 of JAJZRT010000553.1, read as the reverse complement.
TAGACTCAACAACCAAGAAAACGTTTGCGAACACGATGTCCGTCCCCATGCTGCGTGCCGTTCTGCTGTTTCCCCTGTTGTGCCTCGCCTTGCTGGGCACGTCGTTTTCCGCGCGTGCCGCGATGGAAATCCAGGTGATCGGCGGCGCGGCCAACAAGATAGCCGTGGCCATGGTGCCGTTCCAGGCTGCGCCAGGCCAGCCGAGCCCTGCGCTGACCCGGATTGCCGGGGACGATCTCAGCCGCAGCGGACAATTCAGATTGGTGGATGTCGAGGGCGCGCAGCAGCCCGCCATGCCCGCGCAGGTTGACTATGCTGCCTGGCGCGGAAAGGGTGCCGACGCGCTGGTGGTGGGGCAGGTGACCGCGCAGCCCGGGGGGCGCTTCGTCGTCCGCTAGAT
>JAJZRT010000552.1 GCA_021802595.1 Pseudomonadota bacterium | reverse complement strand
GGCTGCAACTCGATGCCGGCGCTGAGCAGGCGGTGGCCGTGCTGGTACGTCATGTCGCCGCCGATGCCGTGCAGGGCTGGCTGGTCGCTGGCGAGACCGCCTACGCCAGCGATCGCGACTGGGTGCTGCAGCACGACGATGCCCAGGCGCCTCTCGACCCCCGCCTGGGTATGGTGCAGTTGTGGAATGCCGTGACCGTTGGGCGCCAACGCCTGGCCGGGCGGGCGGGGCGGATGACTGCGGTGGCATTCAGCGAACTCGCGCAGGTAAGCAACGATGTCGTGACGCCCGGCGATGTCGGGCCGGCTCCTGGGCGTGTCGGCCTCATCGAGACCCACGGCGTGGCTTGGGTTTGCGGCACGCCTTTGGCCACAGCTGATCCCCGGCGTGCCTATCGGGACCTGTATGCACGGCTTGCCGGCATGATTGCCCTGCGTCCCGCGGATGCATCAGGCGCAGTACGAGGGGACCCGAGCACGGAAGCGGCCAACGATGCATCGCCGGATCACGTCGTCGACATCGGTGCGCACCGCACGCAGCGGCGCTCCTGGCTCAATGGGGACTTCTGGCGCGGGGCGGGAATCGCGGCGACCCTGGTGCTTGCCATGGGCATTCCGTATACCCGCATGCTGCAGCGCACCGGCGCAGGCGACGAAGACCAGGTCGTGCAGAACCCGGTCGTGGAAATGCGCGGACTCAGCGATCGGAGCCCGGTCGTGCGGTTCGATGTGCATTTCGTCGGCACGGCCACCGTCGCCGAGGTCACGGCCTTGCTTCAGGTGTCGCGCATGCGCATCGCATCAGGCCCCGGACCCGATGGGGCGTACGTCCTGTCGGTGGACGCGGCGAATGCCGCCGCGGCCGAGAAGGCGCTCGAAGGCTCCAGGCTCGTGGTCATCTGGTCGGAGCAAAAGCCGTGAAGCGTCGAGACCTGCTGCGAGGGGGGGCGGCGTGGCTGGGTGCCGAGGCCAGTGGCGCACTCGCGCTTCCTGCGCCGGCCCCGTCCCAGCGAGCCTTGATCATCGGCAACGCCGCGTACCAGCACGTGGGCAGGCTCATCAACCCGGGGCGCGACGCCCGCTTGCTGGCATCGACCCTGAGTCGCCTCGGGGTGGAATGCACTTGCCTGACCGACTGCACCAACGGCCGGATGTCCCAGGCCGTCGACACCTTTGTCGTGGGGCTGCGGCGCGGGCCGGTGGATCTGGCCTGGTTCTATTTCTCGGGCCATGGCGCCTACGTCGGCGGCCACAACGTGATGCTGGGCGTCGATACGGTGGTGAGTTCGCCGGCGGCGCTGCTGGCACAAGGCTTCGATCTTGACGCGCTGCAAGGCATGCTCGAGCAGGCCAGGCCGCGCGCGGCGGTGCTGGTCGAGGACGCCTGCCGCAACGACCCCTTCGTGCAGGCCGGCGTGTCGGCGACGCGGGGGATCCACGCCAACCCCGGCCTGGTGCCGCGCGATTGGGGCGGGACGCTCACCGCGTATTCGACGGCGCCGTATACGCAGGCCATGGATTGGCCCCATCGCCCCAACGGCCCGTACGCGAGTGCCTTGTCGGCCGCGTTGCTCGAACCACGGCGTCGGCCGCTGGAAGACGTGTTTCGCGCGGCTGCAGACGCCGTGTGGCGCAGCACCGATCACCGGCAGCAGCCGGGCTATTACTCGGACTTGCGCGAGGAGGTCTGGGTGCAGGACGATCGCCTTGCGCTGGCTGGCGTAGGCGCGCCCATGCTCGCGGGCGGCGCGGCAGCAGGCCGTGGCGCACGCAGCCCACGATTCAGACAGTACCAGGCGAATGTCCATGTCGCGGCTGCGCTGGGTGGACAGGCCGATTGGGACGCCGAGGTGCAGGCGTTGACCGGTCGGGCAAGCGCCTTGGTGGGCAACGACGCGGCTGCGCGGCGATCGATCGCGCTGGCGCAGCGTCGTGGCGCATCCCTGGGTGTGCAGACGCTGGGGGCGATGCTGCTCGAAACGCGGGGCCCGGCGAGGCGACCGTTGGATCAGGCGCAGTCCCTGTTCCTGCAGGCCGCGCAGCGGGGTTATGTCCCTGCGCAGATCTTCCTCGGCGAACTTGCCTGGCGCCGCGGCGACGACGCGCTGGCCTATACGTGGTTGCACCTGGCGTCGCGAGCCGGGTCGGCGCGTGCTTCGCAGGACTTGATGAACATGCTGCTGGACCAGGCGGGCGCCGCCGGGGCGCCGCAATCGATGGCGGATCTGCATCAACGCATGCAGGCGTTTCAAAAGGCGCAGGCGCAATTGATGCAGGAATTATCCGGGTATCTGCGCAATCTCCATTGATCAGGCGGCAGTACGCGACGTCACCCGCTGCACTTGGGAAGCGCTGAAGAAGTGGCCTTTTTGAAGAACCAGGCGGTGTCCATGGTTGCGAATCGCTCAAAAAATGAGCATTTTGGGGTCAGGAAGGCCGCTGCACGGCCGAAAACAGGGTGCGAACGCCGCCCTCTGGCTCATTTTTCATGCAGCGGACGCACCTCGGGTGTCGAAGTTCAAAATCAGCCGGCGCGCCAGCACCAGGTTCGCCATGCCGAACAGCGTGTGCAATTGCGCCGTGTTCTTCGCCAGGCCTCGGTAGCGGGTCTTGCGGTGCCGAAACAGGTTCTTCACGACATGGAACGGGTGCTCGACCTTGGCGCGGATGCTGGCCTTGATCTGCTCGACCCACTCCAGCTTTTGCTCCCAGCCGTGGTCGGCCAGCGCGCGGCGCTTGCCGGGGCGCATCGCCACATGCCACGTCACCGGAACGCCGATGTTCTCCTCGCGCTTGTCCACGCCCTGGTAGCCGGCGTCACCGAATGCGTGCTCCTCGTCGCCATGCAGCAGGTCCTGCGCCTGGGTCACGTCGCCCACGTTGGCGGCGGTGCCTATGACCGTGTGCACCAAGCCGGACTCGGCGTCCACACCGATGTGGGCCTTCATGCCGAAGTGCCATTCGTTGCCTTTCTTGGCCTGATGCATATCCGGGTCGCGCTCGCCCTGCGCGTTCTTGGTCGACGGCGGCGCCTCGATGATCGTGGCATCGACCACCGTGCCGCGGCGCAGGAACAGCCCCTTCGCTGCCAGGTGCGCGTTGATGGTCGTGAAGATGGTCTCGGTCAGCTGCTTGTCTTCGAGCAGGCGGCGGAACTTGAGCAGCGTCGTGGCGTCGGGCGCCGTCTCGCGGCCCAGATCGATCCCCACGAAGCGCCGGATCGCCTGACTGTCGTAGATGGCGTCCTCGATCCCCTCGTCGGACAGCCCGAAGCAGTTCTGTGCGATGTACATGCGCAGCATGCGCTCAAGCCCGATCGGCGGGCGACCACGGCCTTCGCCCTTCGGGTAGTGGCCTGCAATCGCCGCAACCAGTTCGCTCCATGGCGTCATGGTCTCGATCTCCGCCAGGAAGCGGTCGCGTCGCGTCAGCCGCTTCTTGCTCGCGTATTCGTACTCGGAAAAGCTCGTCTGCATCGTCGTTCCTCGCGCCCTGTGGCGTCCAGGATCATTGTTCCAGTTCGTTCCTCGTCCGGCCAGCGCGCGACGCCGGCCGCCGGGAATTGATCAGTGTTTCCTTAGGGAAGCACTGAAGAAATGACGTTTCAGGCGAAGCTGCCGATGTCCGCCGTCGCGACCAGCACGAGAAGTCGGCGAAAGGCGGTCAAAACGACCCCAAAGCGGCCGGAAATCGACTGTCAGCGGGTTCCTTCGCCCCATTTTTTAAACGGCGGACGCACCTCGGGCACGCATGTTCAGAACCAGCCTGCGCGCCAGCAGCAGGTAGGCCATGGCAAACAGCGTGTGCAACTGCGCCGTGTTCTTCGCCAGGCCGCGGTAGCGCGCCTTGCGATGCCGGAAGAGGTTCTTCACGACGTGAAATGG
>JAJZRT010000551.1 GCA_021802595.1 Pseudomonadota bacterium | reverse complement strand
CGAATACCGCGACTGGGCACTGGAGCGCGCGCGCGCGGAATACGAACTGGAATTGAAAACCAATCTGGGCACCAGCATGGCCGAAACCCAGGTGGCGCAGATACGTCGCAAGCAGGTGGAATACCGCCTGGCGCTGGCGCTGGCGCGTCTGCAGGCATTGTCCGGCGGCACGCTGCCGCCTGTTGAGGGAGCTCGGAAATGAAGCAGCGCATGGCGGCCATCGCACTGGCCGGATTGGGCCTGGCGGGCACGAGCCCGCTGTGGGCGGCAGACAGGCTTGAGCTCACCACGCGTGTGTCGGGCGTGGTGGAGGCGGTGCTGGTCAAGCCTGGCCAGCACGTGAAAAAGGGCGCCGTTCTGCTGCGTCTGGACCGGACCGTCCTGCAGGCGCGCCTTGATGAAGCCATGGCGGATCAGATGCGCGCACAGGCCGATGAAGCGGATGCCAAGCGCGAGTTGGGACGGGCCCAGGAACTGTACGACCGCACGGTTTCATCGACCAGCGAGCTGGAGGCGGCCCAGTTGCGCCATGCGCGTGCCCAGGCGGCCCTGTCGGCGTCGCGGGCGCGTCGTGTGATAGCGCAGAAGGATCTGGCGGATGCCGAACTCAAGGCGCCGTTCGACGGTGTGGTGGACGCCGTGCCGGGCGGACCCGGCACGGTCGTGGCCGCGGATTGCCAGCCGAAGCCGCTGATCGTGCTGTCGCGCTGAGCGCCGACGCGGCCGGGTTACTGCACGGCTGTCAGGCTGCCAGGCGCTTGGCGACTTCCGCTTCCAGTTCCGCCGCCTGATGCGGCGAGGCGACCGCAGCGATCACCTTGTGGCACATCGGCAGGACGGCCTGGAAACCGGCCAGATCCTGCACTTCGCTCATTTTCCGATAGGCAGGGGATTTGGTCCCCACCAGCGCGCTCAAGAACTCTAGCGCATAGCTGCGGGCGTTTTCCAGATTGGCCGCGGATTGGGCGGATGTCGCTGGCGCTGCCGCGGCCGCGGCAGCGGCCGGGCGGGACGCGGCAACCGGGGCGGCTTGTGGGCTGGTCATGTTGCGCAGGGCCTGGATGAACCCGCTTTGCAGCAGATCGTTGACCATGGCCTCGAGCTCCTTGCAGTGCGGCGATTTGTTGCATAGCTCACCGAACGAGATGCCGTTGCCGATGGTGAACAGGAGCTGGCGATGCTTCGGCCGCAGGGTGTGGCCGTTGTTGAATATCTCTTCTTGCCCTTTCAAGGTGCGGGACAGTTGCAAGGTCATTTCCATAGTCGCCTCCGTTGTTGTGTGGCAGGTGCACTGCCTGTGCATGCTGTCTTGCATGGCGCGTGCCAGGAATGGGGGCCGCGTCGGAATCCATGTGCGGCAAGGCGTTGCGCAGATTGCGCATGGTTGGCCGAGGGCTTGAGTGCGCTTGAAAATGACGGCGTGATGACGGAATGTCGAACTGTCGACGGTGTGCAAGACGGATGGCGGTATCGGCGAGGCGACGCTAGACGCGACCGTGGCCGCTTATTTCCGCAGGCGTCAGCTGCGCGACGCGCGAGTAGGCTGGTTGTCGGCCGACTGGGTGCGGGGGGTGTAATCCCAGTTGCGTTTCCAGGCATTGACGACAAGATAGGGATAATCCGGCTGGCCGAGGCTGCCGTTGTAGCGTCCCAGCGCGCGATACAGGTCGCCGCGCTCGATGTCGATGTAATGGCGCAGGATCACAGCGCCATACCTCAGGTTTGTGCGCAGCTGGAACAGGTCCTGATCGGGGCTGCCGATCAGCTTGATCCAGAAGGGCATCACCTGGGTGTAGCCGCGCGCGCCGACCGGCGAAACGGCATACTTGCGAAAACCGCTCTCGACCTGGATCAGGCCCAGCAGTAGCTGGGGATCGATGCCGGCGCGCGACGCTTCCCAGTGGAGCGTCGTCAGGAATTCGAGCCGTTCCGATTCGTCGGGCATGCGCTTGGCGAGACGACGCGACATTTCCTGCAGCCAGGCCGCCTCATCGGCCGGATTGCGGAAGGCGGTGCGGGTGACCGCGGTGTCGGCTAGCGACCGCTGCAGCGAGGCGCGCATGCTGGCCGACAGCTTTTCCTCGCGCTGGCCGCCGGCGTGCGCGAGCGGGGCCAGCAGCAGGGCGGCAATCAGCAGGGCGATGGGCGTCCTCGTGTTCATGTCAGCGTTCAAGCAGTCCTGTCAAAAATTCCTTCGCATCGGCGAGCGCGATTTTCTGTGGCTCGCCGCTCTGGCCATCCGCGGCACGGCGCGGCTGGTATTCGACCAGGCCGTCCTTCAGCCCGCGCTCGCCTACCGTGATGCGGTGCGGGATGCCGATTAATTCGGCGTCGGCAAACATCACGCCCGGACGCTCGTCACGGTCGTCCAGCAGCACGTCGAAGCCGGCAGCCGTCAACTCAGCATACAACGACTCGGCGGCGGTTTTAACCATCTCGCTCTTGCCATAGCCGATCGCCACGATCACCAGCAAGAAAGGTGCCATCGCCTTCGGCCAGATGATGCCTTTCTCGTCGTGGTGCTGTTCGATGGCAGAGGCCACGATGCGCGACACACCGATGCCGTAGCACCCCATTTCCATGACCTGTGCCTTGCCGGCCTCGTCCAGGTAGGTGGCGTTCATCGCCTGCGAGTACTTGCTGCCGAGCTGGAACACGTGGCCGACCTCGATGCCGCGGCACAGCGCGAGTGTGCCCCTGCCGTCCGGACTGGGGTCGCCGGAGGCGACATTCCGTATATCGGCCACGAGGTCGGGTTCCTGCAGGTCGCGGCCGAAATTGACCCCGGCGAGGTGGAATTTGGGTTTGTTCGCACCGCAGACGAAGTCGCTCATCGTGGCGACCGTGCGGTCGGCGATGACCTTGATCCTTGCGCGATCGATCCCGACCGGCCCGAGAAAGCCGGGCGGGCAGTCGAAGGCGGCACGGATCTCGGCTTCGTTCGCCAGGCGGAAGTCGGCCATGCCTTCGAGCTTGCCGAGCTTGACCTCGTTCAGCATGTGGTCGCCGCGCAGCAGCAGCACGACCATCTGCTCCCCGACCATGACCGCGATGAGCTTCACGGTGCGGGAAAGCGTGATGCCGAGCAAAGCGGCGACGTCCTCGCAGGTGGTCTGCTTCGGCGTATCCACCTAGAGCAGCGTTTCCTGCGGCGCGGCGCGTGGCGTCGCCGGAGCGAGCGCCTCGGCGAGTTCGACGTTGGCGGCGTAGCCGGAGTCCGGGCAATAGGCGATCAGGTCTTCGCCGGAATCGGCCAGCACATGGAACTCGTGCGAGGCCGAGCCGCCGATGGCGCCAGTATCGGCGGCCACGGGGCGGAAGGTCAGCCCCAGCCGGGTGAAGATGCGCGTGTAGGCGTCGTACATCGTCTGGTAGGTGGCGGCGAGGCTGTCACGGCTGGCGTGGAAGGAATAGGCGTCCTTCATCAGGAATTCGCGCGCGCGCATGACGCCGAAGCGCGGACGGATCTCGTCGCGGAACTTCATCTGGATCTGGTAGAAGTTGACCGGCAGCTGGCGGTAGCTCTTGATCTCGCGGCGTGCGACGTCGGTGATGACTTCCTCGTGGGTGGGTCCGAAGCAGAAGTCGCGCTGGTGGCGGTCCTTGATCTTCAGCATCTGCGGGCCGAACACCGCCCAGCGTCCGGTTTCCTCCCACAACTCGGCGGGCTGCACCGCCGGCATCAGCAGTTCGATCGCGCCGGCGCGGTTCATTTCCTCGCGTACCACGGCCTCGACCCGGCGCAGCACGCGCAGGCCCAGTGGCATCCAGGTATACAGCCCCGACCCCAGGCGCTTGATGAGACCGGCGCGCAGCATCAGCTTGTGGCTGGCGAGTGCGGCCTCGGGCGGGGCTTCCTTGGTGGTGGAAATGAAGAACTGGGTGGAGC
>JAJZRT010000550.1 GCA_021802595.1 Pseudomonadota bacterium | reverse complement strand
TGCGATTTCATGCACGAATACGTTCCAGGCATTGGCCTTGTCGCCCAGCGCAATCGAGACGAGGTGGACATCGGGGTGGTCGGCAGCGTATTCGCGCACCAGGGCTTCGGTCCGGTCGGTGCAGGCGTTGGCCAGGACATGGCACGCGATCGGATGCGTCGCGGCAGCCCGCAGGCTGTCGAGACAGGCGATGATGTTGCGTGCCTCGTTGTGGGCGAAAACAGCGACGGGCCAGGAGTACGGAGTGTCTGTCATGGATGGGCTTCAGGACCGGCTTGTTGTCAGGTTCAATTGGCGGGTTTTCTCGGCCACCCGTTCCCAGGAAAATTCGCGCTCCACACGCTGCAAGGCGCGCTGTCCCCACTCGCGGGCCAGGGCAGGCTGCGTCAGCAGGCTGCGCAGGCCATCGGCCACGGCATCGGCCGACAGACCCTCCACCCGAAGCCCCGTCTCGCCATGCAGCACGGCCGATCCGGTGCCGCCGGCAAGTCCTGCCAGGCTGGGCTTGCCACAGGCGGCCGCCTCGATGAAGACCATGCCGAAACCTTCGTTGTCGCCGTTGATTTCGCGATTGGGCATGGCGAACGCATCGCAGGCATTGAGCCAGCGCGGCAAGTCCGCTTCCTTCACCGGGCCGATGCGGTGGACCCCGTCCTGCAGGCCAAGCTCCCGGATCAGGCCGTCAAGATAAGCGGCATCTTCGCCTATGCCGCCGATGACATAGTGCAGCGGGAGGCCTTCGGCGCGCAATCTGCCCACGGCCCGGATCACCTGGTCGAAACCTTTGCGGCGCGACAGCCTGCCGACCGAAAACAGCAGCCGGTCGTCGGCGCCGATTCCCAGGCTTTCGCGCAGGCCGGCCGTATCCAGGCCGGGCCGGAAGACCGAGATATCGACGCCGGGATAGATGAGGGTGATGCGGGCTGGATCTACACCCATGTCCAGCAGGGTCTCGCGCGTATGGTCGCTGTTGGCGATGACCCGGTCGGCGTGGCGCAAGGCGAACCGCATGGCCCTGAATTTGGCGCCGTCGCCCCAGCTGGTGAGTTCTTCGCCATGCGCATAGATGACCACCGGCCTGAACGTCAGCCGCGCCACCACCCACGCCACCAGCCCCTCGGGCAGCGCGCGGAAGGCATGCACGGCATCGAAGCGCCGCGTGAGCGCCAGTCCCATCGATGTAAAGAAGAAGCGGGCATACATCGCGAGCGACTCGGGGCGCAGCCAGGCCACGCGCCTGAGGCTCAGGCGATGGATCGTGTTGGGATGCGTCGCATCCACCGCCGCCGCACCGGCAACGTCGGCGGTCACGACATGGATCTCCTTGCCGCCCAGACGCCTGTAAACCTCGGCCGCCCATACGGCGGTACCGCCCTTGGTAGGCAGGAAGAGTTCGGTGAGCACGAGCAGACGCGTCATGTCGGATGGATGCTGGATATTGAACGGGGCCGGCTGCGCACGCCGCCTCGCCGAACGATGGCGGCCCGGCCCGCCATACGGTGCCTAACGGTCCGCCCTAGCATGGCCGACGTCGCGTCAATGCCTGGCGGATGCCATGCTTCAGCGCCTTTCCGGCCAGGCTGAGGTGCTGCCAGGACAGTCCGTTCGCGGCAGAGTCGAACAGGTTTCGCCATGGAAACGGCTGGCCATGTTCGTGCGCGTAATACGCCTTGTTGAAATGGGCGCTCGCCAGGGAAGTTGCCGTCATGCGTTTGAGCAGCGGTGTGTTGGCCACCTCGTCCAGAGTCTGGAGCCCCTTGCGGATGTGGATGATGGTGTCGATGAGGCGCTGCTTCTCCTCCGGACGGCTGAAATAACTCTGGCCTTCGCAGCGAACGCGATAGCAGGGCGTCACGAGCAGGCCGCTCACGCAGCGAAGCGCCACCCGGTAATACCATTCCAGATCCTCAAACCCCTTTCCGCTGTAGAGCCCGACCTTCTGCAACTGGCTCCGCTTGATCGCCACCCGCTGGAACGCCATGGGAATGCGCTCGAGCAACGCACCGAACAGCCGGTCGGAATGCAGGCGGATCACCTCGCCGGCGCCTTCCAGACGCTCGCCCATGGCGCCGAGCACACGGGACATCGCCAGCACCTGGTTGTGCCGCGTGCCTTCGGCGTCGCTGCCGAAGGGGTCCACATTCATGAACAGGCAATTCAGGCTTGCATCGTCCCGAAAGGCGGCATCGATCCTCGCCAGCGCGTCGGCATCGAGCAGATCGTCGTCGTCGAGAAAGAGGATTGCATCCCCGGTCGCTGCCCGCATCCCGGCATTGCGGGCCTGCGAGGGGCCCCGGGACGCCTCGTGCCGCAACAGGCTGATGCGCGCCGCCAGCTTCGCCGGCAGGTGTTCCAGCGTCACTGCGGGACTGGAGCCATCATCCACCACCACGATGTCCCATGCGTCGAAGCGCTGGGCCTCGACGCTGGCAATGGCCTCGCGCAGCAATGCGGGGCGATCGTGGGTGGTGATTACGACGGTGATCTGCATACCTTGTCCATGGTATCCGGCTTCGGCCCGGCCGACACGCTCATCCCTTCAGCATCGACAGCACAGCGCGCAGGCTCTGCCAGCCGGGACGCGCGGCCAGCGCCGGCAACACGGCACGGACAGCCGCGACACGCTGGCCATTCCGGCTCAATGCGCACCCGAGGTTGTAGCGGGCGCCGTGCATCCGGCTCGCCACCCCCTGACGGATCGGCGCGGGGAAATGCACGGCCAGCCGTGCCAGGTCGGACAGCGTGCGCACGTTTTCGCGCTGCGCCGCCACCGGGTTGCGGCGGGTGGCGCTGCCGGCGTGGATCACATACACCCCGAGGCTCCGGCAGATGACGCCGATGCGACGGCTCCTTGCCACCAGCCGCGTAAGGAAATGCACGTCCTCGCACACCTTGAAGCCGGTCGGGTAGCCCCCCAGCTCGACAAATCGCGCACGCGGGACGGAGAGCGTATGCGTATCGCCGAAATGATCGGCCACGAAAGCCGCCAGCTCGACAGGCGTTTCCATCACCACCCGCGCAGCGCCCGCGGCCTTCGCCAGCATCATCCGTCCCGATTCGTGCTGCGCCATCGAGGTACCGAGCAACACGCCGTCCGCGTTGCGGTACTCGTAATCGCCGGTCAGGCAGTCCAGCGTGGCATCTTCCGCAATCCACGATGCATGCAGCCCGATGCGATCGGGCGCGTACCAGTCGTCGGCATCGAGGAACGCCAGCCAGTCGCCGGTGGCCGCCGCCGCGCCCGCATTGCGCGCCACCGACACCCCGCTGTTGGGCTGCCGGATCAGCCGCACCTCATCGCCGAACCGGCGCGCGATATCGGCGGTGGCATCGGTCGAGCCGTCGTCCACCACGATGATTTCGTGCACCGGCCAGCTTTGCGCGCGTACCGACTCGATGGCGCGCGCGAGGGTCGCTGCCGCATTGAACGCGGGAATGATGACCGAGAAGCGCGGATTCATGCCGCACGCTCCAGCCAGGCCAGCGGCAACGCCAGGCCGCTCAGACGTGCCATCCGGCGAAAGCGAGGGATCTCGTCCAGCCGGGCGTGCCAGGCAGCAAGCCGCGGCCCGATGCGGTGTTCGATCCAGGCCGGGTCGCGCCGCCGGATCGCCTGCCCCAGTTCGTGCGACGTGAGAAAACAGATCTCCGGACAGGCGGCCAGTGCGGCATGCAGGCCCGCCTCGAGCGTCGCCAGACTGGCATCCTGCGCCTGCAGGAAATTGAAGCGATGCGTTTCAGCCAGGCAGGCCCGTCCCTGCCGGGTGCGCGCCATGAGCCCATCCACCAGACGCTGCGGCCCATGTCCCAGCGACGGCTCGAAATAGACATCGCGCAGCAGATAGGTCTGCCCCGCGCTTGAACGCTCGCCGGTCAGCATTGCCGCATCCACG
>JAJZRT010000549.1 GCA_021802595.1 Pseudomonadota bacterium | reverse complement strand
AAATCGACGCCCTGGCCGATCGCCGAAACGATCAGGTCGCCCGGCAGGTCACGCTCGGTGCCTTCGATGATCTTGGTCTGGTTGCCTTCCATCACGAACTCGGCAACGCGCAGCGCGGTGGCGCGGCCGTTGGCGTCGACCACCACGGCAACCGGGGTCACGCCGCCGATGATCTCGATGCCTTCCTGCTGGGCATGCTCGACTTCGTGCTTGTTGGCGGCCATCTTGTCGATGGTGGCACGCGACACCAGCACGACTTCGGCGCCTTCACGGGCGGAAATCGAAGCCACGTCGGAGGCCATGTGGCCGGCGATGACGTTTTCAGGACGGTCATCGTGCGAGCCGGACTTGGTCACGTTGCCGAGACGGCGGGCGACGGTCGCCACGTCGATCGAGGTATCGCCGCCGCCGATGACGACGACGCGGTTGCCGACGTGCTGCAGGCGGCCTTCGTTGAAGGCACGCAGGAACGCCACGGCGGTCACGCAGTTCGGAGCCTCCGCGCCGGGAACCGGCAGCGGACGGCCGGCCTGGGCGCCCATCGCCATGAAGATGGCGTCGTAGTTCTTTTCCAGTTCGTCAAAGGTGACGTCGGTGCCGACGCGGGTCTTCAGGCGGGTTTCGACACCCAGCGCGATGATGCGGTTGATTTCGGCGTCGAGCATTTCACGCGGCGTACGGAAGCCGGGAATGCCGTAGCGCATCATGCCGCCGAGCTCTTCGTGCTCGTCGAAGATGGTGACGCCGTGGCCGCGCAGACGCAACTGGTAGGCGGCAGCCAGGCCGGCGGGGCCGGCGCCGATCACGGCGACCTTCTTGCCGGTTTCGGCAGCGGTCGACGTGTAGGTCATGTTGTTCTCGATGCCCCAGTCGCCCACGAAGTGCTCGACCGAGTTGATGCCGACGTGGTCTTCGACCATGTTCCGGTTACAACCGGATTCGCACGGTGCGGGGCAGACACGGCCCATCACGCCCGGGAAGGGGTTGGCTTCGGTGATGCGGCGGAAGGCGTATTCCTGCCAGGTCACGCCTGCCGGCGGCTTCTCGATGCCGCGCACGATGTTGAGATAGCCGCGGATGTCTTCGCCGGCCGGGCAGGAGCCCTGGCAGGGCGGCGTGGAGAGCATGTACTCGGGGCACTTGTGCGTCCAGCTCGACTGGAAGATGCGGTCCTGCGAAGAACGGTAGTTCTTGTCGGATTCGCCATCCTTATAACGACGCCATGTAACGCCTTCGGTTTTTGCTTTGTTCGTCGTGACAGCCATGTTGGTTCTCCTAACGCCTACGAATTAATCAAATAATTTGTCAAATAAGGATCAGTCGAGCTTGATTGCCTTGCTGACCAGTTGATGCACACCGCCCACCATGCTCATGTCGAAGCCGTACTTGGGCAAAACCTTGGTGAACTGCGCCTTGCAGATGGCGCAGATCGTGGCCATGAAGTTGACCTGGTGTTCCTTGACCACGTTGTTCAGGGCCGTCATGCGGGGCATGGCGCCCTTGACGCGGACTTCCATGAGGTCGTCGGTCAGCAGGCCGCCGCCGCCGCCGCAGCAGAACGTCGATTCGTAGATCGTGTCGTCCGCCATGTTGTGGAAATTGTTCGCCACCGACTTGATCAGTTCGCGCGGGATGGCGAACTGGCCGCCCGGCTCGGTGCCCATGCGCGAGGCGCGCGCGACGTTGCACGAGTCGTGATAGGTCACGACCAGATCGTCGTTGGCCGACGGGTCGACCTTGATCTTGCCGGACTTGATCAGGTCGTTGGTCAGTTCGCAGATGTGCTGCGGCTGGGGGTAATTGGAATCGAGCTGCTTCTGCAGTTCGATCGAGAACGGATCGTTGCCGCCGTAGCCGATACCCGTCAGGGTATTCCAGAAGCTGTAGGCGACGCGCCAGGCGTGGCCACATTCGCCGACCACGATGCGCTTGACACCGAGCTCGAGCGCGGCGTCGCGGATGCGCATGGCGACTTTGCGCATGGTCTCGTAGTTGCCATTGAACAGGCCGAAGTTGCCCGCCTCGGAGGCGTGCGAGGACAGCGTCCAGCTGATGCCGGCGGCGTGGAATACCTTGGCGTAGCCGATCAGCGACTCGACGTGCGGCTCGGAGAAGAAGTCGGCGGACGGCGTCACGAGCAGCACCTCGGCGCCCTTGACGTCCATCGGCATTTTCACCGGCACGCCGGTATCGGCCTCGATATCCTCTTCCAGTCCTTCCAGCGTGTCTTCCAGCGCGGGACCGGGCAGGCCGAGGTTGTTGCCGATCTTCTGGACCTTGCCGAGGATCTCGTTGGAATACTTCTGGCCCATGCCGACGTGGTTGAGGATCTCGCGGCCGGCCATGGTGATTTCGGCGGTGTCGATGCCGTAGGGGCAGAACACCGAGCAGCGACGGCACTCCGAGCACTGGTGGTAGTAGCTGTACCAGTCGTCCAGCACGTCCTTGGTCAGGTCCTTGGCGCCTACCAGTTTGGGGAACAGCTTGCCCGCGGTAGTGAAGTAGCGGCGGTAGACCTGGCGCATCAGGTCCTGGCGCGCCACCGGCATGTTCTTGGGATCGGAGGTGCCGAGATAATAGTGGCACTTGTCGGTGCAAGCGCCGCAGTGCACGCAGGCGTCGAGGAAAACCTTCAGCGAGCGGTATTTGCCCAGCAGATCGCCCATCTTGTCGATGGCGCGCTCTTTCCAGTCCTCGCCCAGTTCATGGGGGTAACCCATGAAATCCTGAACCGGCTTCGGCGCGAGGAAGGACTTGGCATGCGCCATCACGCCTTCCCGCAGCTTGGGAATCTCGATGTCGTCCTTCAGTTCAGGAATGTCAAATTCAGCAGCAGCCACTTGCGAGTCCTCTGTCCGTACTTAGGTGTTCGTCGATCGCTGTCGACGAATCAGTTGTTCTGATCGAGCCGCGCAGCCCACGCCGCCACATGGCGATGCTCGCGCGGGTTATCCGCCTGGTTGCGCGTGGGGCTGAAGAATACGCCGGGCGCGTGCAGCAGCTTGCTGACCGGGAAGATGACCATCAGCGTGGCCACCAGCGCCAGATGCACCATCAGGATCGGGTCCTGCGGCAACGGCTGAACATCGAAATACATCAGGCCCATGAAAAACTCTTTCAGCGCGATGATGTCGGTGTGCGCCACGAAGGTCATCATCATGCCCGACAGGCCGATCGCGATCAGCAGCACCAGCATCAGGTAATCGGACGGCGTGGAGATGTAGCGCACCCGGTCCACCACGAAACGGCGCGCTAGCAGACCCGCGAGGCCGGCAACCATCATGATGCTGGCGTACTTGCCGAAGGGCTGGACGATGTCGACCCAGAACCAGACCGGCTGGGTGAAATAGCGAAGATGACGGGCCAACACAAGGAACAGGCCGAAGTGGAACAGCCAGCCGAACACCCAGATCCACTTGTTGGACTTGAACAGGGATTCGAACAGCACGACCTCTTTCGCCATCCGGTATACGACGCCGGTCTGCGTAGTCGGCGCAGGTGTGGTCGGAATGACCAGCGGCGCAGGCGTGCGGCTGTAGTCAAAAATCTTGTAAGCCAGGCCGGCCACCAGCAGCAGGGTGGCGATGTAGAACATCCCGGCATAAATCATCGTCACAGTAGACAAACTCATCCCCTAACCACGTTTTGTTTACGAATCAAACGCGCGCAGCTAGCGCATTCGATCGGGAAACACAGCGCGAAATCGAAGTCGCCCCGGAACAATACCGGGGCGACCCGATGGTGCGGCAGCTTAGATACAGCCGGTCGGCTTGGGCAGGCCAGCGATCTTACAGGCCTGCTTGGCGGGGCCGTAGGGGAACAACTCGTACAGGTACTTGTTGTTGCCCTTTTCCGGGCCCAGCTTCTTGCCGATGGCCTTGGTCAGAAAGCGC